>JBBRHQ010000092.1:0-10027 GCA_038222365.1 Solirubrobacterales bacterium | reverse complement strand
GCTGAAGCTCTGGGCGCCCAGCCTGGGCGAGGACGAGGCGGCCCGGCGCTGGTGGGCGCGGCTGCTCCGCAACGGCTCCGCTCCTGGCGGGATCGAGGCTCTTGCGCAGATGTACGAGGAGATCGACGTCCGCCCCCTGCTGCCCTTGATCAGGGTGCCGAGCCTGGTCCTCTGGCGCTCCGGTGACCGCTTGATCTCGGCGGCGCACTCGAAGGTGGTGGCAGAGGGGATCCCGGGGGCGAAGGCGGTGGAGCTTCCGGGCGACGACCACATCGTCGTCGCCGGCGACCAGGAGGGGGTCCTCGGTGAGATCGAGGAGTTCCTCACCGGCCAGCGCAGCGGCCCGCCGGCCGAGCGGGCCCTGGCGACGGTGCTGTTCACCGACATCGTCGGCTCGACAGAGCGCGCGGCGTCGCTGGGAGACCTGCGGTGGCGGCAGATGCTCGAGGAGCACGACCGGATCTGCCGCCGCGAGATCGAGCCGCAGCGCGGCCAGTACGTCAACTCCACCGGAGACGGGCTGCTGGCCAGCTTTGACGGCCCGGCGCGGGCGATCACCGCGGCCGGCGAGATCGGCCGCGCCCTCGAGCTCTCGACCTGCCGATCCGGGCCGGGTTCATACCGGCGAGTGCGAGCGGATCGGCGACGACCTGGGTGGAATCGCCGTCCACATCGGCGCCAGGGTCAGCTCCGCCGCGGCCCCGGGGGAGATCCTCGTCTCCCAGACCGTCCGCGACCTCGTGGTCGGCTCGGGGATCGAGTTCGCCGACAGCGGCGCCCGGACCCTGAAGGGGGTCCCGGGCGAGTGGCGCCTGTTCGCCGTCGCCCCTCAGTAGCGGGCGATCAGGGCAGCCATCCGGTCCTGCTCGAGGTGGGCGAGGTCGAGATTGCGAACGCTCGCCATCAGGATCGAGAAGACCATCGGCTTACCCGAGCGGTTGAAGCAGTATCCCGAGAGGTTGCTGACGCCGCTGATCGTCCCGGTCTTGGTCCGGCAGCGGCCGGCCGCGGCGCTGCCCCGCATCCGGTCGGCGACAGTCCCCTCGTGCCCGGCTACCGCCAGCGAGTGGACAAAGGCGCCGCCGAAGTCCTCGGCGCGGACCGAGCGCAGCAGCCCGACCACGGCGGCCGGCGAGGCCTTGTTTGTGCGGGTGAGCCCGGAACCGTCGACGGCGTGCACCGCTGAGCCGTGGTTGCGGGCGAAGCGCTCGATTACCTGGGTTCCGGCACGGGTGCTGCCGGAGGCGCCGTAGCGGGCGCCGATCCCCTTGATCAGCATCTCGGCGAAGAAGTTGTTGTAATCGACGTCGGTCTCGTTGGTCAGTCGCGCCATGCTCGGCGAGCGCACCACGCCGATCGGCACGGCACCGCGGGCCGGGGCCCTGCGGATCGCGACCCGCGCCTTCACCCTGACCCCGTGCTTTCGCAGCGAGCGGGCCAGCTTCGCCGCGGCGAGACGGGCGGGATTGGCGGCGAAGCCGCGGGCGCTCGAGCTGGCGAAGCCGGAGTTGAAGGAGAGGCCGGAGAGGGGCCCGATATAGGGGCTCGTCCGGTAGCCCGAATCGGCCACGCCGCGGAGGCGATCGAAGAAGGAGTCATCGGCGAAGAGCCGGCCCCTGATTCGCCTGATGCCGGCGGCGCGCACCTGCCTGGTAAGCGCGAAGAGGTCGGTGCCGAGACCGCCGAGGAAAGCTTCATAGAAGGGCCGCGAGCCCAGCGCCGGGTCACCGCCCCCCCGCAGGTAGAGGCTTCCCCGCAGCACCCCCCTGCGGTCGACCTTCCCGGTGGCGAGCAGGCGGGTCGGGAGGCGGGCGTCGGGCCCGAAGCGCCCCAGCGCGGTCGCCGTGGTGAAGATCTTCATGTTCGAGGCCAGCGGGCGACGGGTGTGCGAAGCGTGGTGGCAGACCGCCCGGCCACTGGCGGCGTTGAGCACGAACACCCCGCTGCTGTGACCCCCGCCGCGGATCAGCCGCCTGCGAAGGGCCCGGCAGAGTTGACCCCGGCTCAGCCTGCCCGAGGCGAGCGCTCCGCCGCCCACCGTTGCGGGGGTGGCAGCCGGGCGATCGGGGTTGGGCAGTGGCGCGATGCCGGGTTGTGCCGCGGAGGCGAGTGAGCCCCCGCCGCAACTCGTGGCACATGCCACTATCACCGCGGGCAAGAGCGTTCTGGCACGGCTGGAGAGAGGCAAGCGGCCGAGGTTAGCGCCCCGCCCGCGGTCGAGCCGCGGCCGCCCAGACCGCGCCGTCGCACCCTGGCTGCCCGGCCAGCATGCGATAATCCCTGCTCACATGGGCAAGGTCGTCAAGCTCGAGACGCCCTCCGGCCAGGGCCGGAAGACGACTCGGACAAGAAGGCGCCGCTCGAAGACGGCTCTCGTCCTCGGCGGCGGGGGTTTCACCGGCGGGGTCTACGAGATCGGGGCGCTACGCGCCTTCGACCTGCTCGCCGTCAACCGCACCGTGAACGAGTTCGACGTCTACGTAGGTACCAGCGCCGGCTCCTTCGTCGCCGCGATGCTCGCCAACGGGGTGACTCCCGAGGAGATGATGCGGGTCCTCAACAAGCGCCTGCCCTCGCCGATCGAGGACGTCGACCTCGGCACGCTGCTGCGCCCCAACTACCGCGCCTACATCGAGAAGGCGGCGGTGATGCCGCTGCGGCTGATCGGCACCGCTCGCAAGCTGCTCTCCAACCTGAACGACGTCTCGCTGATGGACTTCGGGGTCGGCCTTGCCGAGGGGCTGCCCACCGGGATCTACTCGGGCAGCGGGATCGGCCGCTACGTCGAGGAGGTGCTCTCCGATCCCGACCGCGACAACGACTTCCGCCTGCTCGACCGCGAGCTCTACCTGACCGCCACCGACCTCGACACCTGCGAGCGGATCGTCCTCGGCGAGGGGGATTGGGCCGACGTGCCGATCTCGAAGGCGGTCGAGTGCTCGACCGCGCTGCCGGTGGTTTACGAGCCGGTCGAGGTGAAGGGAAGACAGCTGATCGACGGCGGCATACGTTCGACCACAAACGTCGACATCGCGGTCGAGCGCGGCGCCAAGTTCATCGTCGTCGTCAATCCGCTGGTCCCCTACGTGAACGACTTCAAGCGGCAGATCCCGACCTTCCTCGGGACCCGGGTGCGCCGGGTCTCCGACATGGGGCTGCCGGCGATCGCCAACCAGACCTTCAAGCTGATCGCCCACGCCCGCCTCCACCAGGCGGTCGCCTTCTGGCAGGAGAAGTACCCGGGGGTCGACATCCTGCTGATCGAGCCCGAGCCCAACGACGAGCTGATGTTCGGCACCTCGGTGATGGACTACTCCCAGCGGCTGGCGATCGCCCGCCACGGCTTCGAGTCGGTCACCGTCGCCCTCGCCAAGGACTACAAGCGCTACGAGGAGATCGCCGAGCGACACGACATCGAGATCTCCGCCCGCCGGGTCGGCAAGGTGATCAAGCAGGTCTCCGAGGAGGAGCCGGAGCAGACATCCGCCTGGCGGCGGGTGCTCGAGCAGACCACCTCGGCCCTGCTTCGCCAGTCCGGCGAAGCGTCCTGAGCGCCGGGCGCCCGTAACCCGTCCACCTCGCTTGACACCGCCGCGCGCTCAGCTACGTTTCTGGCATGAGGGAAGTGTCATCTTCGAGGGGGGCGCTGGTCGGCCTGCTTGCATTCGCCTGCCTGGCGCTGCCCTCCTCCGCCGCAGCCGTGACCAACGTCTCGATCAATGCCAACGTCGTCCGCGCCGTTTCCGACCCCGGCGAGAACAACGAGATCGAGATCGATTTCAATATCGACAACGGCCACATCGTCATCGATGACAACAGTGAGGGCGTCGCGGCGGCGCCCCCCTGTGTGATCGTCGCAAGCCAGGCCGAGTGCGCGCTGGTCGGCGGCACCCATGCCGGGATCATCGCTCGGTCCGGCGACGGCCGCGACACCGTCAACGAGGGCCTGCTGCTGATCCTGGTCGAGCCCTTCCTCGACGCCCAGGGGTTCCGCCCGTTCCTCGCCAAGCTCGGTCCCGGCAACGACTTCGCACAGGCCGGGTTCGGTGCCAGCCGGATGATCGGCGGTCCCGGCAACGATCGCATGATCGGCCTCGACGGCCGCGACACCCTGATCGGCGGTCCCGGCAACGACGTCCTCGACCGCCAGACCACCGAGAACTCGATCGTGCCGAACGCGGGCCGCGACCGCTACATCGGCGGGCCCGGGGCCGACAAGATCAGGGCCCGCGACTTCACCCGGGACCTTAAGATCTCCTGCGGCCCGGGCCGCGACATCCTCAGCCGCGACCGCTTCGACCCGAGGCCGAGCCGCTGCCCCTGAGCCAGCTTCGGAAGGCTCAGTCCGCCGAGTAGAGCGAGTCGATCCGCTCGGCGTATTTCTCGGCGACGACCGCTCGCTTCACCTTCAGGGTCGGTGTCAGCTCGCCCCCCTCCTGGGAGAGATCGGCGGGGAGGATGGCGATCTTCTTCACCTGCTCGACCCGGGCGAATTGCTGGTTGATCTTCTCGACGTGAGCCTCGATGTCGGCCCTCACCTCGGGGTTCTTGGCCAGCTCGACCGGGTCCGCCGGGAGGCCGTGCTCCCCGGCGTAGCTGACCGCCTCCTCGGGGTCGAGGGTGACCAGCGCGACCAGGTAGGGGCGGCGGTCTCCGACCACCACGCACTGTGAGACCAGAGGGTGCTGCTTGATCTCGGCCTCGAGGTTGGCCGGGGTGATGTTCTTGCCCCCGGCCGTGATGATGATGTCCTTCTTGCGGCCGGTGATCCGCAGGAAGCCGTCGGGCTCCACCTCGCCGATGTCTCCGGTGTGGAGCCAGCCGTCGACCAGCGTTTCGCGGGTCGCCTCCTCGTTTTTGTAGTAGCCCTTGAAGACGTTCGGGCCCTTGACCAGGATCTCGCCGTCGTCGGCGATCTTCACCTCGCAGCCCGGGAAGGGCTTTCCGATCGTCCCGATCTTGAAGTCCTCGGGCGTGGAGATCGTCGCCGCGGTCGAGGTCTCGGTCATCCCCCAGCCCTCGAGCACCAGGACGCCGGCGGCGTCGAAGAAGCTGAGGATCTCCGGGTTGATCGGCGCCGCGCCGCTGGTCGCCAGCCGCAGCCGCCCCCCGAACAGGCCGCGGATCTTCGAGAGCACCTGCTTGTCGGCGAACTCGTACTGCTTGCGAAACAGGAATCCCGGCTCCCGCCCGGAGCGCTCGGCCTCGCGCATGCGGCGCCCGACCCCGATTGCCCAGTTGAACACCGCCTTCTTCAGCCCACCCTCCCTCTCGGCGGCGGCGTTGGCCGCGGTGTAGATCTTCTCGAAGATCCTCGGCACCGAGGGGAAGTAGGTCGGGCGCACCTCGGAGAGGTTGGGGACGATCTTCAGCGGATCGCGCTCCCAGTAGGCGAGCGTCGCGCCGAGCTCGACCGTCGCGAGCTGGATCAGCAGGGCGAAGGAGTGTGCCAGCGGCAGGAAGAGGTAGCTGATCTCCTCCTCGCCCGGCTCCTCTCCGTCCATTCCGAGGGCGCCACGCTCGACCACCATGTCGAGCATCGCCCGGTAGTTGCCGTGGCTGATGATGCAGCCCTTCGGTGGCCCGGTCGTGCCGGAGGTGTAGATGAAGGTGCAGATGTCGTCCGGGGTGACCGCGGAGAAGCGCTCCTGGAAGCGCGACTCGGGGACCTCGGCGCCGGCGGCGATCAGCTCCTCGAAGGAGATCGCGTCCTCGCTGGAGCCGCTCATCCGGATCACGTGCTCGAGCTTCGGCACCTGGGCGCGGATCTCCCGGATCTTCTCGATCTGCTCGTCGTCCTCGACGATCACCGCCTTGGCGTCGGAGTTCTCGAGCACGTAGCGGCACTCCTCGGGGGAGTTGGTCTGGTAGACCGGGACGACGGTGGCTCCGGCGGCGAGCGCGGCGAAGTCGACATAGGTCCACTCGGGCCGGGTGTTGGCGAGGATCGCGACCTTCTCGCCCGCCTCGATCCCCAGCCCGATCAGACCCAGCGAGAGCGAGCGGGAGACCTCAAGCAGTTGGGTGAAGGAGCGCGTCACCCAGGCGCCGCTCTCCTCCTTGAACATCACCGCCGGGGCCTCGCCGTAGCGTTGGGCGGCCAGCGGGAGCAGATCGGCGATCGTCTTCGACCCGGTCCCCAGCTCGGCCTCGCCGAAGGCGGGGGCTGTGGCTTGCTCCATCTCTCTCCTCGCTCGGGTGCCCGGGTCCCCGCGGGGATGCCCCGGCTCGAATCAGGAGTCTATTTGCTGGCGGCCGGCTCAGACGGCCGGCTCAGACGGTCGAGGGCTGGCCCTTACCGGGGTTGGCGACGCTGCGCAGCGAGGTCTCGAAAAGGGTCCGGTCGATACGGCCGTGGAAGATCGGAACGCCCATCTGCATGCACTTGTCGATGACTTCCTTGCGCTTCATGTGAAGCTCGTCAGCGAGTTCGGTGGGCGTCAGATGATTGGCCACAGAGGACCTTCCCTTCCTCGTTTCAAGGTGTATTGGCAATCTACCGGGGAAGGCGGATGTGTCAATTAAATTCGCCGCAAATTACGGGGAATCGCCGAGGCGCGCTCAGACCGGGTTGGGGACGTCGCAGAAGCTGTGCTCGATCCCGAAGCGCTCGGCGACAAGCTCTCCGAGGCGCCTGATCCCGACCGTCTCGGTCGCGTAGTGCCCGGCGGCGAAGAAGTGGATGCCGCCCTCCGCGGCGTCGGCCATCACGTGCTCGGCCGGCTCCCCGGTGAGGAAGGCGTCGAGGCCGAGCCGGACCGCTCCGTGTACCTCGGAGGCGCCGGCGCCGCTGACGATGCCGATCCGGTGCACCCGCTCGGGGCCGCTCTCGAAGAGCAGAGGCTCGCGCCCGAGGGCGCGGCCGACCCGCGCCGCGAGCTCCGCGGGTGCGATTCCCTCGCGGTGGCGGCCGATCACCCCGATCGTCCGCCCCCTGACCTCGGCCCAGCCCTGCGGCTCGAGCTCGAAGCCGAGCATCTCGCAGAGCAGGGCGTTGTTGCCGATCTCGCGGTGGGCGTCGAGGGGGAGGTGGTAGCCGGCGATCGAGAGGTGGGAGCCGAGGGCGACCCGCAGCCGCTCGGCCATCTGCTCGCTGAGCTCCCGAGGCAGGAACTCCCAGAAGAGGCCGTGGTGGGCGATCAGCAGCTGGCCGCCGGCGGCGACGGCGCGGTCGATCAGCTCCCGGTGTGCCGAGACCCCGGTGATCACCCTCTCGACCTCGGCTGATCCCGGCACCTGGAGCCCGTTGGGGCCGTAGTCGTCGAAGCCCTGGGCCTCGAGCACCTGATCGCAGAAGGAGATGATCTGATCGCGGCCGGCCACGTCCTCAATCTACGATGTGGCGATGCCAGACGCGGACCCAGCCACGGGAGCGGTGGCCGGCAGCGACGCCTTCATCGAGTCGCTGATGGACACCGACCTCTACTCGATGGGGGCCTTCTTCTGCGACCAGCACCCCGAGCTGGTCGACGAGGTGGTGCGTCGCAGCGCTGCGATCGAGCAGCAGGGGCTGGAGCGCTTCGCCGCGGCGGAGGGGCTGACGGTCGAGGAGGGCTTCAAGACACTGCTGACCGGTCTCGCGGTCCGCTATTACACGGCGGTGGCCGGCTAGATGGAGGCCGCCGTCGGCGGGGCCGAGGCGCGCCGCGGCCGCTGGTTCGTCGCCGCGATGCTGGCGGTCGGGCTGGTCGTGCTCTCGGCGGCGATCGTCAACATCGCCACCCAGAAGGCCGGGCCCTCGGTGATCGAGCTGAACGGGATCGACGACGCGCAGCAGATCTTCGGCGGATTGCCGCAGGCCGGTGAGCGGCTCGGCTCCTCGAGCGCGCCGGTCTCGGTGCAGGTCTTCAACGACGTGCAGTGCAAGGGCTGCGATCGGCAGTTCCTGGCGACGATCCCGGCCGTCATCGATGACTACGTGCGCAGCGGCGACGTCCAGCTGGATTACCGCAACTACTCCTTCTCGGAGCGCGCCGTCCAGGAGGGCTTCATCGCCGCCGAGGCCGCCGGCGCGCAGGGCTACCTGTGGCAGTACGTCTACCTGCTGTTCCGCAACCAGGCCCAGGCGGAGCGATTCGGCGTGACAGGCAACCTGCTCGAGTCGATCGCCAACTCGATCGGCGAGCTGGACGTGGCCCAGTGGAAGGACGACTTCGGCGCCGGCGGGGGGGAGGAGGGCGCGATCACCAAGCGGCTGGAGGCTGGGGACGAGACCGCCCGAGGTCTCGGCCTGCGCGCGGAGCCCTCGGCGATCGTCAACGGCCCGCGAGGCACCCGGATCCTCCAGGACTCCCCGACGCTCTCCCAGGTCGAGCGCGCGATCGAAGCCGTCTCCTGAGATAATCCGCCGCTCTCGGGGCGTGGCGCAGCCTGGTAGCGCGCACCGTTCGGGTCGGTGAGGTCCCCGGTTCAAATCCGGGCGCCCCGATAGATGTCGCCGATCGCCCTTGTCACCGGAGCCAGCAGCGGGATCGGTGCGGCCACCGTCCGCCTGCTCGCCGCCCGCGGCTTCGAGACGGTCGCCGCCGCCCGGCGGGTCGAGCGCTGCCGGGAGCTGGCAGAAGAAGTCGGCGGCAGGGCGGTCGCCCTCGACGTGACCGACGCCCGCTCGGTGGCGGAGATGGCCGCCGAGGTCGGCGAGCTCGACGCGATCGTCCACTGCGCGGGGGGAGCGCTGGACCTCGAGCAGGCCGCCGATGCCGACCTCGAGGTTTGGCGGGAGATGTATGAGGCGAACGTGCTCGGCGTGGTCCGCGTCACCCAGGCCCTGCTGGAGCGCCTCGAACGCAGCGAACGAGGGCACATCGTCGTCGTCGGCTCGGTCGCAGGGGTGGAGGTCTATCCCGGCGGAGGCGGCTACACCGCGGCCAAGCACGCGGTCAACGCGCTGGTCCGCACCCTCCGCCTCGAGCTGCTGGGCCGCCCGATCCAGATCACCGAGGTCGCCCCCGGCATGGTCGAGACCGAGTTCTCGCTGGTCCGCTTCGGCGGCGATCAGCGGCGGGCGGGCGAGGTATATCGCGGCATCGACCCGCTGAGCGCCGCAGACGTCGCCGAGGTGATCGCCTTCGCACTCGAGCGCCCGGCGAACGTCAACATCGACTACGTAGCGGTGAAGCCGACGGCGCAGGCGACAGCGACGGTCTCCCACCGGCGGGAGTGAGTTGCCTCAACCCGGCTGCGGGCTGGGTACCCGCCGCGTCCACAGCCGCCGCCAGTCGCGCCTCGGCACCGGCGCCCGCCCCTCGAGGCGCTTCTCGAGGTCGAAGTAGAGCAGCGTTCGCCCCGAGGCAACGTAGGGGACGAGGATCGCGTAGACGATCGAGGCGATCAGGTTGACGACGATCAGCGAGTAGTTGGCGAAGATCAGGGCGAAGGTGAGGATCGGGCCGACGGCGACGCCGATCACCCAGAAAAAGGCCACCACCGTCACCGTCCACCACCACTTGCCACGGACCGTGTCGGAGCTGCTGCCCAATGCCTCGCGGATCGAGCGGTCATTGAAGATGATCTCCTGCTGGACGAAGGTCCAGTCGACGTACTTGCGGATCGCGATCGGGATTCCGATCACGGTGATCGCGATCAGCGCTGTCAGCAGGATCACCGCCAGCTGGCCGAAGATGATTCGCCAGAAGCGGCTGAGCATCAGCCGGTAGGACGCGAGGAGGCCGGCTTCCTCACCGCGGTCGAGCAGGCAGAGATGGGCGATCACCGCTCCCGCTCCGACCGCGAACCCCAGTGGCTGCCCGAGCGAGGTGATCACGTCCTTGATCGGCGCCTTGGCGCCCGCCGGGCCTAGAAGGCCCCCGACATCCGTCTCTCCGACCAGCACGCCGAAGAGCCAGGCGAGGCCCTGCACCCCCGCCAGGATCACCAGCGAGGTCAGGGCGATCGGGATGAACTCCCGCCACTCGCTCCCGTAGAGCTTGCGGGCGGCCCGGACCAGCTGGCCGAAAGCGCGGCGCTGGCGCATCGGCACCGGGTCAGCCGGGCGCCAGGTGGTGATCAACACCGGGATCGCGATCAG
>JBBRHQ010000091.1:0-10084 GCA_038222365.1 Solirubrobacterales bacterium | reverse complement strand
CTGCGTGACCTCGCCGACCTTCCTCGCCCGCAACCCTGAGGACTTCCTCGAGATGTTGAAGGCCCGCCTCCCCGACCCCGAGACCGGCGCCCCCGACATGGAGAAGATGGGCGCCTACCTCGGTGCCCACCCGGAGGCGATACCCGCGATCCAGGCCAACCTCGGCACCGAGCCGCCGGCCAGCTTCGCCCAGCTCGCCTACAACTCGCTGCACGCCTTCCGGCTGATCGGCCGCGACGGAGAGGGGCGCTGGGTCCGATACCGCTGGGAGCCGGAGGCGGGGGAGGCGAGGATCCCCGACGACGAGGCCAAGTCGCGGCCGCCCGACTACCTGAGGATCGAGCTGATGGAGCGGATCGCCTCCGACCCGGCCGGCCTCCGCCTCATCCTCATCCTCGGGGAGGACGGGGACCCGACCACGGACCCGACCGAGCCCTGGCCGGAGAGCCGCGAGCGGCTCTTGGCCGGGACCCTGGAGCTGACCGCGATCGCCGAGGACCCCGAGGCCGACGGCTCGGTCGTCGTCTTCGACCCGACCAACGTCGTCGAGGGGATCGAGCTGCCCGAGGACCCGGTTCTCTTCGCCCGCTCGAGGGCATACACGATCTCGGCGTCGGAGCGGGCCTCCTAGCCCGGGCGGACGCGAGGAGGAGACGATGGAGCGGTCGACCCGTTTGCACCGCTCAGAGCTGGCCGTACCGGGGAGCAATCCTCGCATGCTCGAGCGGGCCCCCGAGCTCGGCGCCGACGTCGTCATGCTCGACCTCGAGGACGCGGTCGCTCCCGATGACAAGGTCGCCGCCCGGGCCAGCGTGATCAAGGCCCTGAATGGCCAGGACTGGGCGCCGGCGTCGGTCTCAGTGCGGATAAACGGGCTCGACACGCACTGGTGCTACCGGGACGTCGTCGACGTGGTCGAGCAGGCCGGCGGCGCTCTCGACACGATCACCATCCCCAAGGTCGCCACGCCGGCGCAGGTCGATCTGGTCGCGACCCTGCTCGACCAGATCGAGGTCGCGACCGGCCTCGAGCACCGGATCGGGATCTCGGTCCTGGTCGAGACCGCCGAGGGGATGTCGTGCGTGGAGGAGATCGCAAGGGCATGCCGGGGGCGGATGGAGGCGATGGTCTTCGGGGTCGCCGACTACGCCGCCTCGATGCAGAGCCACACGACGAGGATCGGGGGCGTGGACCCCGGCTACGCGGTGCTGACCGACGAGGCGGACGGCCGCCGGGAGGTCCACTGGGGCGACCAGTGGCACTTCGCCCTGTCGCGGATCGCGGTCGCCTGCCGCGCCAACGGCCTGCGCCCGATAGACGGGCCCTACGGCGACTTCACCGATCCCGACGGCTATCTCGCGGCGGCCAGGAGGGCCGCGATTCTCGGCTACGAGGGCAAGTGGGCGATCCACCCAACCCAGGTGCAGCTCGCCAACGAGGTCTTCACCCCTGACGAGCACATCGTCGAGCGCACCCATCGGATCATCGCCGCGATGAAGGAGGCCGCAGCCGAGGGCAAGGGGGCCGTCTCGCTCGACGGGCGCCTGATCGACGCCGCCTCGATCAGGATGGCCGAGAACCTGCTCGCAAAGCTCGAGCAGATCGACGAGCGCGACGCGAAGCGCGCGGCGAGGCCGCCGCGGCCGAGCAAGGCAGAGCTCGAGGAACAGCGGGCGAGCGGGGACCGGGAGGCCGGGAAACCGGACCGCGGCGGCGCCTACTAGCCCGTCGCGGCTTAGCCGTAGGGGTGGTAGATCAACCGGTTGCCGAGCAGGCTGCTGACCGTCTTGAAGCGATATCCCCGGTTGCGCAGGGTGTGGATGATCCGCGGCAGCGCCGCCAGCGTCCCGCTGCGGTTCCCGCCGCCGTCGTGCATGAGGATGATCGAGCCGGGGCGGGCCGCCGAGACGATCCGGCTGTAGACCGCCCCACTGCCTGGGTTCGACCAGTCGGTGGGGTCGACGTCCCAGGTCACCGACCTCATTCCGGCCCGCGCGGCGGCCGAGATCACACCTGAGTTAACCGCCCCGTAGGGGGGCCTGAACAGGCAGGGCCTGAAATGCGTCAGCCGCTCGATCCGGGCGCTGGTGTTGGCCAGGTCCGCGTAGCCTGGGTCGGCGGAGTGGTGGGTCGAGTGGTTGCCGATCTCGTTGCCCTCGGCGAGGATCCTGCGCATCAGCCGGGCGTTGCCCGAAGTCTCCTGTCCCAGCTCGAAGAAGGTGCCGTTGACGTGCTTGTGGCGAAGCACCCGCAGGAAGCCGGGCGTGTAGGTGCTCGGCCCGTCGTCGAAGGTGAGGGCAACCACCTTGCGTCCCCGTGGGCCGTTCCTGACCAGCCCCCGGCGGCCGCCCGTGCAGCCGACCGCGCGCACCGGCCGCAGGCGGAAGGCGCCGTCGTGCCGGGTGGGGAACCGATCCACGCAGGGGCCTGGGCCAGGGCACGGGAGTCCCTCGATCGCCCGCCACCGGTAGCGCCGCGGAGTCAGCCCCGCCTCGCCAGGCAGGATCGTGACGATCAGCTTGCGGGCGCCGGGGCGCTTTACCCTCGCCGCCAGGGTTGCGGTGCCGATCACCGCCCCCGTACCGTCCAGCCGGGTCAGCCCGATCCGTTGCCGGCTTTTCCTGGCCCCTCCGAGGCAGAGCCGCTTCTCGTGATGGCTGCCGGGGCGTCGCAGCGCGATGCACAGATAGCGCGGCTTCGGCTTGGAGAAATCGGGGAAGCGACGCATCCTCTGCAGCGCCACCGCCGAGGAGGTGCGCAGGCTGAAGATCAGGCTGCGACCGGCCTGTTTGATGCCTGCGTGGACGAGATCGCCGCCCGAGGCTCCCAGGGCCACGGCCGGTGCTCCCGCGCCCACGCAGCCGAGGAGGAGGGCAAAAATGCACAGGATCTTGCGGGCGCGGTTCATCGAGGGGTGACGCCGATCGGAAGCTGTGGGCATACTAGGGGCAGGCACGGGCAGACGGGGGCGGGGGTTTGGCTCCGAGCGCCACCGCAGCCCCGTCGCCGGGACCGTGTTGTGATGACCGTGATGCCGACCACATCCGCGCCGGCACCCGGGCGCTGGCGGGCCTTCGCGATCGCACTGATCGCGAGCGCCGCGCTGTGGGCGCTCGCCCCCGCCGCGGGGGCCTCGAGCGACGGCGCGGGGACCGGCGGGAACGGCACCGGTGGGAACGCGAAGACCCCCTTCGACAGCCAGGGAATGTGGATCTGGTACGTGAGCAGATCGCACGGGGGCGACCTCTCGCGGATCATCGCCCGGGCTCGCCGCTCGGACATCGGCACCGTCTACATCAAGTCCGGCGACAGCAACGACACCTGGAGCCAGTTCAACCAGCCTTTGGTCCAACGGCTGCACCGCGGCGGCCTCGACGTCTGCGCCTGGCAGTTCGTATACGGCAACCATCCGGTCGGCGAGGCCAAGGTCGGCGCCGCCTCGGTGCGCAGGGGAGCCGATTGCCTGGTGATCGACGCGGAGGGCCAGTACGAGGGCAAGTACGCGTCGGCCGACCGCTACATCCGGGCGCTGCGGCGACGCATCGGCGCTGCCTTCCCACTCTCCCTGGCGGCCTTCCCCTATGTCGACTACCACCCGGCCTTCCCCTACTCCGTCTTCCTCGGGCCGGGGGCGGCGCGCTTCAGCCAGCCGCAGATGTACTGGAACGCGATCGGTACCTCGGTCCGCACGGTCTTTGAACACACCTACTTCTACAACCGCGTCTTCGAGCGGCCGATCTTCCCCCTCGGCCAGACCTACCAGCGGATCAGCCCGCGGTCGCTGAAGCTGTTTCGGCGCTACGCGCTCACCTACGGAGACGGCCCGCCGAGCTGGTGGGACTGGCAGGAAACCAACAGCAAGCAGTGGACGTCCCGCGGCGCCCCGACCGCCGGCCGCGTAGTCGGCTACCGGCCGGTCAGCGGGCTCCCCGTGCTGCGCCGGGGCAGCCGCGGCGATCTGGTCGTCTGGGCACAGCAGCATCTGATCGGCGCCGGCTCGAAGAACCTGCCGGCGACAGGGATCTTCGGCCGCCGCACCTACGCCGCGGTGAGGAAGTTCCAGAGCAAGCGGGGACTGCGAGGCGACGGAGTGCTCGGCCGGCGCTCCTGGCGGGCGCTGCTGCGGATCGCACCGGTCAGGGTCCACTGGGCGGCGCGCAAGGGGCGTGCGGCCCGGCTTTCCACGGCGTCGGCGCCAAGCGCCGCGCCGAGCGCGCCGCTTTCGGCCTCGCTGCCGGCGAAGCGGGACGAGATCGACCCGGGTCCGCGACCGTGAGCCGGCGCGTCGCTGTGGTGACGTTGGGAGCGGCGCTCGCCCTGCTGCTCGCACCCTCTGCCTCCGCCTCGGTGGGGCCGACCCGATCGCCGATCGAGGACTTCGATCCGTTCGGGGTTCCGGTGCCCTCTGTCCCTGTCCGCGACGTCGTTTTTACCGGCGCCAACCGGATCGCCGCCCGGGAATCGGCGAGCGCCTCGCTGCGGCGCTACCCGGTCCACGACGAGAAGGGCAGGAAGGTGACGATCGGAATCTCGGCCGCCTGCCGGCAGATGCCGTCGCGCTGTGACGCCGCGAACCCGCAGAAGGTCGCCAACTTCCTCGGCACCGTGGTCCACGGGGACGAGATGAGCACGCTTGTCGTGGAGTTGGTCACCGACGACGAGATGGACGCTGTCTGCGGTCAGGGAACCCTCGCCTGTTACTACTCGGGCCAGGACCAGATGTTCCTCAGCGGCAGCGACGACCCCAATCCGAGCGACGGTGCGACCCGCAACTTCGTCCTCGCCCACGAGTACGGACACCATCTGGCCGATCATCGCCGTAATCCGCCGTTCAGGCCGACGATCGACTGGGGGACGAAGCGCTGGTCCTCGTTCGAGCGCGTCTGCCAGGGCACCAGGCTGGGCGCCTACTTCCCCGGCGACGAGGGCACCCACTACTACCGCAACCCCGGCGAGGCATTCGCCGAGGCGTTCGCCTTCTACCGCTTCCCGGGAAGGGTGCGCTGGCAGTGGACGGACTCGCTGCGCCCCAGCAGGGAATCCTTCGCCGCGATCCGCCTCGATGCGATCCGCCCCTGGAAGCACAGGACCCGCCTCCTGTCGAGCGGAAGGCTCGGCCGAGCTGGACGCCAGCGAGCCGTGGCGCGCATCTCGACCCCGCTCGATGGGGTGCTCAGCCTCGGCCTGAAGGAGCCGGCCGGCGCCGACTTCGGCCTGGCGCTTCGCGATCGCGCCGGCAGGGTGCTCAGATCCGCCAGCGGCAGCGGCCCCCACGAAACGGTCAACTACACGATCTGCGGCCAGGCGCGTGTCAAGGCCGTGATCATCCGCGCCCACGGCGGCGGGAGCTTCAGGTTGACCGTGCGGCGCCCATAAGGCTGCCTCGGGCCGAACGCAACCTTAGGGCCCCTATTTACACGGAAAGTTACGTTCGGCCGGGAGTGCGCTTCAGCCGGGTCTCCAGCTCGCCCAGGGTCGGGGAGCTGACCACGACGAGGTCGCCGTTGGCGAGCCAGACCCGCGGCTCGCGGGCGCCGCCGACCCCGGCGGGGGTGCCGGTGGCGACGATGTCGCCCGGCTCGAGGGTCATCAGGGTCGAGAGGTGGGCCAGCAGCTCTGGCACCGAGAAGATCAGGTCGGCGGTGCTCGCCGACTGCATCGTCTCCCCGTTCAGGGTCAGGGAGATGGCGATCGCATCATGCGCGCCGGCCTCCTCGGGGGTGACGATCGCCGGCCCGCAGGGGGCGGAGCCGTCGAAGACCTTGCCCGCCATCCATTGCGGGGTTGAGAACTGGAGGTCGCGGGCCGAGAGGTCGTTGAGCAGGGTGTAGCCGGCGATGTGATCGAGCGCCTCGGAGGCGTCGACCTCGCGGGCGCGGCGGCCAACCACGAAGGCGACCTCGGCCTCGTAGTCGACCTTGGCGCTCGAGCCCGGAAGCTCCACGGTCGAGCCCGGCGCCGCCAGAGCGTTCCGGTACTTGCCAAAGATCGTCGGCGAGGTGGGCGGGTCGAGGCCGGCCTCGGCGGCGTGGGTGCGGTAGTTGAGCCCGATGCAGACGATCTTCTCCGGGTCGGGGATCGGGGGCGCCAGCTCGAAGTCGGTCAGGACTTCCGCGCCGGACCCGACCGAAGAGAGGTCGGCAAGGCGATCCTCGGCGATCAGCTCGCGAAGGCTCCAGCGGCCTGGCTCCCCCAGAGCCTCCCAGGCGTCGATCACTCCCGCCTCGGTCAGCAGGCCGGCCCGGGGACGATCGCCGCCGAGGTAGGTGACCAGTCGCATCGCCGGCCAGCCTAGAGGGATGCGTTACCTTTCGCGGGGCCGGCCAGAGCGGAGGAGCAGGATGCCCACGGGCGTCGTCAAGTGGTTCAGTAACGAGAAGGGGTATGGCTTCATCACCCCGGATGACGGCGGCCCCGATCACTTCCTCCACCACTCCGAGATCCAAACCGAGGGCCACCGCTCGCTGAACGACGGCGCCAAGGTCAGCTTCGAGTCCGGAGAGGGCCCGAAGGGGCCGGTGGCGAGCCAGGTGAGCGAGCTGGCGAGCACCGAGTAACGAAGGCGCCCCGCCCTCGCGGGCGCCCTAAGATAGGCCGCCGGGCCGCCGACGGCCCGGTGTTGACCCCTCGGGGGCGTAGCTCAGTTGGTTAGAGCGCCGGCCTGTCACGCCGGAGGCCGCGGGTTCGAGTCCCGTCGCTCCCGTTAGCAGCGATCGCTGATGGAGCTGCATCGTGGCCTCGGGTACCGCAATCGGGACCAAACTATTCGGAGCGGCGCGGCGCAACGGTCCCATCTATCCATCCATAGGAGCCGATCGACCTTCTCGGCTTGGCCGCTACTCCGACAGCCCGGCGGCTTCGATGGACGCCATCGCCTCTCCCTTATCTGGATGGAACACGATCCGAATGATCCGCCCGCGGCGCAGCTTGTAGGCAAGGGTCCACACCTGCGAAACCGGGACGCCACTTGTTCGCCCCTGACCGCCGGAACGGACCACCACTACCACCCAATCCCCGACGTCGATCAACTCTTCGGGCTCAGCGCACCAGTAGTCGTCGAACGAAGTAATGAAGCCTCCGATCGAGGCCACGACTGCCTCCCGTCCGCTCAAGAGCCCAGTCTCCATGTTGGCCCGTGGGTCCGACGACAGCTCGACCTCGTCGTCCAACGCCGCGATCGACGCTTCGTAATCCCCTCGGACATATGCAAGCCAAAGGCGCCGCACGATCTCCACGTTCTCCTGCGACATCGCCTACTCCGAGAGTCCGGCGGCTTGGAGGGCCTCCTCGCCGTTCCGGTACTCGCGTCCCCGCACGATCTTCTCGCCTCGAAGCGTGTAGACGATCGCGTAGTTCACCTGGGTCTCGACGCCACTCAGCTTTGCCTTTCCGCTCGCCTCCAAGAGGGCGATAACCCGGTCTCCGCCTGCATCGATCAACTCGGCCGGCTCGACTTTGAAATCGTCGAAGAGTTCGGTCCAATCCTGCATGTAGGCGAGAAGTCGTTCCCTGCCGTGTATCGGGCACCGGTCGTCGATCGCGCCCTCGACCGCCCGATGGTCGATGTCCTCTGCCCAGTACTCGGGGATGGAATCAGCCCCATGTCGCCCAAACGCCAGCAGGGCGGCCTCCACAATCTCCACGTTCTCCCGTGACATCGCCTCCCAGTATCCACCCGACTCGAAACGGTTGCGGCCGGGATGTCCCGCAAGGGTTTGGACCCCGCCACTACGGGTAAGGCTGGGAGCGTCCGGTCGTTCACGGAGGGGAGACTTGCTTGCACCGCAAGCAGCATCAGCACCTTGCTGGCCTAACGATTCTCGGTCTGGCAATCGTGGTGCTGGCGGGTTGCGGCGGCGGCGCCGGGGGCGGCCCTGCGACGCTCAACTGGTTCGTGGCGACGCAGCCGGGCGGGACTATCCAAGAGGTGGCAAAACGCTGCGGCGATCAATCAAACGGGCGCTACACGATCGACGTGCAGCTGTTGCCGACGGATGCCAGCCAGCAGCGCGAGCAGCTGGTGAGGCGGCTTGCGGCGAACGACTCGAGCGTCGACCTGATCGGCATGGACGTGATCTGGACGGCCGAGTTCGCGAACGCGGGATGGATCAAGGAGTGGCCCGCGGCACAGGCGCGCCAGGTGACCAAGGGCGTCTTCCCCAGCGTCATCGAGACGGCGTCATTCGACGGGAAGCTCTACGGCGCCCCGTTCAACTCCAACACGCAGCTGCTCTGGTATCGCAAGGACCTCGTGCAGAAGCCGCCTAAGACCTGGGATCAGATGATCAGCGCGGCAGAGAAGCTGCCCAAGGCGGGAAAGATTCAGGTGCAGGCCAGCAAGTACGAGGGCTTCACGGTTTGGGTCAACGCGATGATCGAGTCCGCGGGGGGAAAGATTCTCTCCGGGCCGGAGTCGGTGGCGCTGCCCGAGAAGCCCACCGAGGAGGGCCTGACCCCGATGGGCAAGCTGGCCGACTCCTCGGCCGCGGCGACCAACATCTCCACCTCCGATGAGGACACGGCGCGCCTGGGGTTCGAGGACGGCAGCTCCGCCTTCATGCTCAACTACACGTTCGCTTACGCGAGCGCGAAGGAGAACGCCCCGGACATCGCCAAGAACATGGGCTTCGCGAGGTTTCCGCAGGTGACTCCCGGGAGGCCGAGCAAGCCGCCGCTCGGTGGTTTCAACATCGGCGTCGGCTCCTACTCGGACCACCAAAGCGAGGCTTTCGACGCAGCCGCCTGTGTCAGCAACACCAAGAGCCAGCTGACGGCGACGGAGCTCGACGGCCTGCCCCCATCCAACGAGAGGCTCTACCGAAGCAAGGTCGTGCGCACCGCCTATCCCGGTTTCGCCCAGCTCGTCAAGCACTCGATCGAGGACGCGGCTCCTCGACCCCAGACCCCCGCCTACCAGGATGTCTCCCTGGCGGTTCAAAGCGCCCTGCAGCCGCCCTCGAAGATCGATCCCGATGACCCCACCCCCGCCTACGACGACCTGCGCTCGAAGGTGGAGGACGCCGTCAAGAGGAAGGGCCTCCTGTGAGAGGCAGTCGGTGATGGAAGCCACGACGGCGGCTCGCCCGCAGGGCACGAGCGAGCGCACCCGCTCCGAGCGCCGCCTTGGCTGGATGCTGTGCGCGCCGGCCGTGATCGCGATGCTGCTGGTCACCGCATATCCGATCGCCTACGCGTTCGTGCTTTCGCTGCAGAACCTCGACCTTCGTTTTCCCGACGAGAGCGGCTGGGCGGGACTGTCCAACTACCAAACGGTGCTCACCTCCTCGCTGTGGTGGCAGGACGTCGGCAACACAGTGCTGATCATGGTGATCTCAGTGGCAATCGAGCTTGCCCTCGGGATGGCAATTGCATTGGTCATGTACCGAGCGATATTCGGGCGCTCAGTGGTCCGCACCTCCGTCCTGATCCCCTATGGGATCGTCACCGTAGTCGCGGCGTTTGCCTGGCAGTTTGCGTTTGCACCCGACACCGGTTTCGTCAACCCTGCGCTCGGCACCGACAAGGCCTGGTTCGGCGGCCACGTCAGCTCGCTGGCGGTGATCATCTTCGCCGAGGTCTGGAAGACGACACCGTTCATGGCGCTGCTCCTGCTGGCCGGTTTGACGACGATCGACGAGGGTCTGTATGAGGCGGCGAAGGTGGACGGGGCAAACGCGACGCAGCGCTTCTTCCGGATCACCCTGCCGCTGATGAAGCCGGCGATCCTCGTCGCGCTGCTCTTCCGCACCCTCGACGCGTTCCGGATCTTCGACAACATCTTCATCATGACCAGGGGGGCGTTTGACACCGAATCGGTGTCGATCCTCGGTTACAACCAGTTGATCTCGCGAACCAACCTCGGGCTGGGCTCGGCGGTCTCGGTTCTGATCTTCATCTGCGTCCTGATCATCGCCTTTGCCTTCGTCCGTCTCCTCGGCGTGCGGATGGCCGAAGGGCGCCCAGGGGGCTAGGCGATGGGAAGAGGCACACGCGAATACGCGCTCTGGAGCATCGGCATCGTGGCGGTCCTGATCTTCGCCCTGGTCCCGGTGATCTGGATCATCTCGCTGTCGTTCAAGACCCC
>JBBRHQ010000090.1:0-10213 GCA_038222365.1 Solirubrobacterales bacterium | reverse complement strand
TCGACATGCTGCTCCGCCACCCCGCCCAGCTCGGCAGGCTTCGCGAGGAACTGGCCGACGGCGGCGAGGAGTATCTGAGGGCGACGATCACCGAGGCGCTGCGGCTGCGGCCGGTGGTGCCGCTGGCCGGCCGTCGCCTCGGCCGAGATCTCAGCGTCGACGGGCTCGATCTGCCGGCGGGAACCGACCTCACTCCGGCGATCTGGCTCACCCACACCCGGCCCGACATCTACCCCGATCCCCTCGCCTTCCGCCCCGAGCGCTTCCTCACCGACCCGCCCGACACCTACTCCTGGATCCCCTTCGGCGGCGGCGTGCGCCGCTGCCTCGGCGCCGCCTTCGCCGAGTTCGAGATGCGGATCGTCCTGCGCGCCGTCCTCGGCCGCTGCGAGCTGCGGACGGCGAGCCCGCGGCCCGAGCGGGTAGCGCGCCGCAACGTCACCCTCTCGCCGCGGGGGGGCACCCCGGTGATCGTCACCGCCCTGCGCCCCGCCCAGGGTCAGTCGCGCAGCGCCTCGAGCCGGGAGAAGACCTCGGGAATGTGGGTCAGGTAGGCGTTGTAGTCGAAGACCGCGTCGAGGTCGAGCCCCGGGGCGGCGGCGCCGATCAGATCGCGAAACGGGGTGCCGGTGTCGAGCGCCTGCTGAGCCGAGCTCTGAACCAGGCGGTAGGCATCGTCGCGGCTCATCCCTGAGTTGACCAGCGCACTGAGGGCGCGCTGGCTGAACAGCGCCCCCGAGGTGAGCTCGAGGATGCCGAGCATGCGGCCGGTGTTGACCCGCATCCCCTCGACCACCATGGTCGCCACCTGCTGCATGTAGTCGAGCAGGATCGTCGCGTCGGGGATCACCACCCGCTCGGCCCCCGAGTGCGAGATGTCGCGCTCGTGCCAGAGGGCGACGTTCTCGAGACCCGTCTGCGCATAGCCCCGCAGTACGCGGGCGAGACCCGTAACCCGTTCGCTGAGGATCGGGTTTCGCTTGTGGGGCATCGCCGAGGATCCCTTCTGGCCCGAGCCAAAGGGCTCCTCGACCTCGCGCAGCTCCGTTCGCTGGAGGTTTCGGACCTCGGTCGCGAAGCGCTCCAGCCCGGCACCGGCGAGGGCGATCGCGCTGAGCAGCTCGGCGTGGCGGTCGCGCGGCACGACCTGGGTCGATGCGTCCTCGCGCCGCAGGCCGAGGGAATGCATCACCCGCTCCTCGATCGAGGGACCGAGCGAGGCGTAGGTTCCGACGGCGCCCGAGAGCTTGCCGACAGCGGCGCCCTCGACGGCGCGGCGCAGCCGCTTCAGATTGCGGTCTGCCTCGAAGGCAAAACCCGCGAGCCGCAGGCCGAAGGTGGTCGGCTCGGCGTGGACGCCGTGGGTGCGGCCGACGCAAAGGGTGTCGCGGTGCTCGAAGGCGCGCCGGACAAGGGCGTCGCGGTAGGCCGTCGCGCCGCGCAGCAGGACGATTCCCGCCTGCTCGATCTGCAGGGCGAGGGCGGTGTCGAGCACGTCGGAGGAGGTCAGGCCGTAGTGGATCCAGCGGCCCTCCGGACCGACCTGCGCCGCGACCACGTCGACGAAGGCGGCGACGTCGTGGTTGGTCGTCCGCTCGCGCTCCTCGACCGCCTCGACCGTGAAGGAGGCGCGCGAGCGAAAGGCCTCGGCCGCCTCGGCGGGCACGATCCCCTCGGCGGCGAGCGCGTCGGTGGCCGCCAGCTCGACCGCGAGCCAGCAGTCCATCTTCCGATGTTGCGACCAGACGCCGCCGATCTCCTCTCGCGTGTAGCGGGCGATCACGTACTCACCCCGGCATCCCCGGACGAATCCCCCTCCGGGGGATCACCGGTCGCTTCGCTCCCTGGGAGGAGATACCGGTTTGATTGTGCTCGCAGTCCATTCAGCAGTTGATAATTCTTGCTGCGAGCACCCCGGCGTTCTTGGCGCCGTCGATCGCGACGCAGGCGACCGGGACCCCCGGCGGCATCTGCACCGCCGAGAGCAGCGCGTCGAGGCCGCCGAGCGCCTTCCCGGAGATCGGTACCCCGACCACCGGCAGGTCGCTGTGGGCGGCGGCGACTCCCGGCAGCGCCGCCGACATGCCGGCGCCGGCAATGATCACCCGCAGGCCGCGCATGCGGGCGTTCGAGCAATAGTCGCGGACCATGTCGGGATCGCGGTGGGCGCTCATCACCCGGACCTCGTAGCGGATCCCGGCGTCGTGCAGCGCCTCCCCGGCCGGCTGCATCTTCGGCTTGTCGTTCTTCGAGCCCATGATGATCCCGACCAGCGGCGCGTTGACCTCGATCTCCTCGAACGCCTCCTCCACCGCCGGCATCGTCACGGGCTCCTGCGCTTCCTCGGTCTCCGGGATCTCGTTCAAGTGGTCCTCACCGGGTCAGGCCGGCGCGCTCCTCGGCGCGCTCGGCGATGTCATCGCGCAACTGCATTCCCTCGAAATGGATGCGGCCCGCCGCATCGTATGCGCGCCGGCGGGCCTCGGCCGGGCTCTCCCCGAGGGCGGTCACGTTGAGCACCCTGCCGCCGGCCGTGACCAGCCGCCCATCGCTCTCCGAGGTCCCCGCGTGGGTCACCTCGGCGATTGCCGCCGCCTCCTCGACCCCGGTGATCTCATCTCCCTTCGAGGAGGACTCGGGATAGCCGGCGGAGGCGAGGACCAGGGACACGGCCCAGTCGTCGTCAAATTCGGCCTCCGCCCCCGCCAGCCCGCCGGGCTCGCGGGACGCGGCGCCGAGATCGACCAGGTCCGAGCGCAGCCGCGGCAGCACGGCCTGCGTCTCGGGGTCCCCGAAACGGGTGTTGAACTCGAGCACCCTGGTTCCCGACGGGCCGATCATCAGCCCCGCATAGAGGACGCCGTGGAACGGGATGCCGCGCCGCGCCATCTCTTCGACCACCGGTCGGTGGACCGAATCGACGATCTCCTCCACCACCGCCGGGTCGAAGCCGGGGACCGGCGAGTAACTGCCCATGCCGCCGGTGTTGGGCCCGAGATCGCCATCGAAGATCCGCTTGTAGTCCTGTGCCGGGGCCAGCGGCAGGACGTTCTCGCCGTCGCAGAGAGCGAGCAGGGAGAGCTCCTCTCCTTCGAGGAACTCCTCCAGCACAACCGCGGTCTCGCCGAAGCGGCGCTCGCCGAAGAAGACCTCGATCGCCTCGCGGGCCTCCCGCTCCTCGCCGCAGATGATCACGCCCTTGCCCGCGGCGAGCCCGTCCGCCTTCAGCACCGCGGGGTAGGAGGCCGAGGAGATCTCCTCGAGCGCCTGCTCGTGATCGTGCAGCAGGGTGTGCGATGCGGTCGGCACGCCGGCCGCCGACATCACCTCCTTGGCGAAGGCCTTCGAACCCTCCAGCGCCGCCGCCGCCTCGGATGGCCCGAATGCGGGGACGCCCTCGTCGCCGAGCGCGTCGACGACCCCGTCGACCAGCGGCGCCTCGGGTCCGACCACGACCAGGTCTGCGGCGTTATCGCGGGCGGCTTCGACGATCGCCCGGACGTCCGTCGCCGCGGTCTGCGCCAGGCACTCCGCGTCGGCGGCTATCCCGGGGTTGCCCGGAGCG
Organism: Solirubrobacterales bacterium; assembly: GCA_038222365.1. Taxonomy (GTDB): domain Bacteria; phylum Actinomycetota; class Thermoleophilia; order Solirubrobacterales; family 70-9; genus JBBRHQ01. Next base: position 6,648 of record JBBRHQ010000090.1, on the reverse strand, counting down.
CAGAGCAGCTCGGGGCCCTGGTCCGAGCGGGCCAGGGCCCGCACGATCGCGTGCTCCCGCCCGCCCCCTCCGACGACGAGGATCCTCAATCTGCGCTCCTGGCGAGTGCGCTAGAGCGCGCTCGCCAGCTCTTCCGCCGGCATCGCGGCCATCGTCTGGCTGGTCATTGTCCCGCGCGAGCCGAGCTCGACCGACACCTTGGCCATGGTCTTGTCGTCGGGCGCCTCGACGATCGTGACGAAGTCATAGCGGCCGAGGGTCGCGTACTGGGCGACGACCTTGGCGCCGATCTGCTCGACCTCCTTGTTCACCTCACCCACCCTGGCGGGGTTGTTCTTCAGCGTCTTGACTCCGTCGGCGGTCAGGTTGGTCAGCATCACGTAGGTGGGCATCGCGTTCCTCTCGATCGGGCTCGGTTCCTGCTCCTGTTTCTTTCACGTTATGCGAGTGGGCGCAAGGCGGCTCCGTGGATCAACGGCCTGACGATCGGCACCGCCTTCGGCATCCGTGCTTTCTCGAGCTGCTCGATCGACAGCGGCGAGGCTTCGATCAGCGCGGCCGTGTCGCGGTTGGCGTGGCAGCCCCTGGCGAAAAGCTCCCAGGGGCGCTCGAGCCGGTCCTGCCAGCGCGCCCGGCGGGGATCGCCGGAGCGAACGTGCTCGACGAACAGCATCCTCCCGCCGGGCCGCAGGATCCGGGCGGTCTCGGCCAGCGCCGCGGCGGGGTTTGGGACGGTGCAAAGGACGAGGGTGAAGACGGCCGTGTCGAAACGGGCGTCCTCGAAGGGGAGCCGCTCGGCCGGCGCTTCGACGATCTCGGCCGCGGCGCCGGACTCGGCGAGGCGGCGCCGCAGCCGCACCGCCATGTGCGGGTCGGGCTCGGCCAGCACCAGCTCGGAGACCGCGGCCGGGAAGAGGTCGAGATTGGCGCCCGTCCCGGCTCCGATGTCGATCGTCCGGCCCGTAGCCCCCGAGAGCACCTCCCGCCTCACTTCACGGAGGCCGGCCTCCTCGACCGCCTTCAGGCTCCTGTCGTAGAAGGTCGCGAAGCAGCGACCCCAGATGGCGTCGTAGACCCGTCCCACTCGCCCACCTTAGAGCGGGCGGGAGAGAATCCGCTCGATCTCGGTCGCCCGGTAGTCGAAGATCCTCTGCAGATCGCGGCGCACCAGGAGCTTCAGCGCCAACCGCCCCAGCTGGCCGAACGGCATCCGGTAGAGGACGCGATCGCGCATGATCGTCCCCCCGGCGCCGTCGGGCTCGAAGCTGTGGGTGTGGTCCCATTGGGCATAGGGGCCCCGGACCTGGACGTCGCGAAACCCGACCCCCGGCTCCCAGCTGCGAATCTCGGTGCGCCAGCGCACCGGTATCCGGTGCAGCCGTAGCCGGTAGTCGATCAAGGTCCCCGGCCCCATCTCGATCGGCGCCTCGGTGAGAACCCGGAAGTGCAGCCAAGGCGGCGTGATCGCCTCCAGGTTGCGCGCGTCGGAGAAGAAGGCGAAGTTCTCCGCCGGTGTCCCCGGCAGCCGCTGAACGCGGTTCAGCTGCTCAGCCGTCGAAGCCGGCGTGGACGTGATCGCAGTGATCGGCCTGCGCCCAGGCCGGTCCGGGTCCGTCGAGGTCGTAGCAATAGATCAGCTCGGTCGGGTGGGAGGGCCCGGTCAGGTGGGCGAGCGTCTCGCCGAGGCGGCCGCAGGGAGCGTCGGGGGAGACGTTGGTGCAGGGCACGCCGTCGACCACGGCGATGTCCATCGCCCTGCCGAAGTAGTGGTTGGAGACGTTGCCGCTCGACGCGTACATCGAGTGGTCCGAGCGCAGGGCGGAGAGGGTGATCGTGTGGGTCTGGGTGATCGCCCCGATCAGCCCAACGATCCTCGGGTCGATCGCGCCACTCTCGAGGTCGTGCCTTTCGAGGCTGTTGGAGAGGGTCAGGTTGCTCCAGTTGATCGGGCTCGAGGTGATCTCGGGGAACTGGATCTGCCAGGCGACGGTGCTGGCCTTGCAGCTCCCGCCCATCGCGTCGGCCTCCTCTAGCACCTCATCGACGTACCAATGGGCCTGGTTGTGGGTGAAGATGCCGGCCCTCAGCCCGCCGCGCGACCAGGCGATCCGCGCCAGGGTCGCCGCCGAGTCGTCGATGCTGGAGTGGTCGACCACTCCGTCCCCGTCCCCGTCGACCGAGTATCGCCGCCACTCGGTCGGGTCGAGACCGAGCGGGCCGCTGCGGTGCAGCTGGGCCCGGCTCATGTTGCGCCCGAAGCGGGACTCGAGCCTGGCGACCGCGGCCAGGGCCCAGACGCCGCGCTTGCCGAGACCGTAGCGGCCGGCGGCCGACTCGAAGGCGTTCAGGTAGTCGGCCGGGATCTTCCCATCCCAACCCTTCGCCGGGTTGCAGGAAAGGACCTCGACCTGGGGCTCGAGCGCGAGGGAGCTGCCGCCCAGGGAGCCGAAGCAGCCGGCGTTGGCGAGGACCTCGGAGACGTACCAGTCGGCGTGGTTGTAGGAGAAGACGGCGCCGGCGGTGTCCTGCGGCATCCCCGAGGCCCGCAGGTAGGAGGCGGCGGCGAAGATCGCGTCCTCGGGGTCATAGGGATCGCTGCGGCCGTCGCCGTTCGCGTCCACTCCGTAGCTGGCCCAGGTCGAGGGCATGAACTGCATCCAGCCGATCGCCCCCGCGGAGGAGGTGACGTGGTTGAGCTCGCCGAAGTTGGTCTCGATCTGGTTGATCGCCGCGAGCACGCTCGGGCCCTGCGGGCCCAGGGAGTAGGTCTCGGCGGCTCGCTGGTAGATCGGCAGCAGGCCGGGGGGTGGAGAGGAGCTGGTGCAGGAGCCGCTGGCGGCGCCGGGGGCTCCGAAGGTCGGGGCCGGGACGCTCAGGGGGAAGGGGTTGGTGCCGGCGTCGCTGGCCGCGCCGCCGTCGCTCGACGCCGGCCGGCTGGGGGTGTTCTTCTGGGCGCCGGCGTCGTTCTCGGGCGGCGAGACTCCGCCACCATGGGTCTGGTGGGTCGTCGGCTTGGGATGCGGGGCGGCGATCGTCGCCCCCGGCTGCACCGGGCCGCCGAACGGTCCGTTCGGCGGCGTCGGCTCTGTGGGGATGGTGGTCGTGGTTGAAGGCACGGTGGCGGCGTCCGTGGCGGCAGGGGTCTCGGCCGGCGCGCTCTGCGCGACGAGAACCGTTCCCACGGCCGCCGCTGCGAAGGCGGCGCGGACCCTTCCCATCAGCCCCTCACGTCACTGACCAGCCACTGGTCGGCCACCTGCTGGAGCTCGAGTCGCAGCTCGCTGGTGGCGCCGACCCGGAGCAGCGAGACGCTGACTGAGACCGCCGGGCCGCGGCGGGGGCCGGGGACGACGTTCAGCACCCGGGCCCGCGGGACTTTCACCGAGGCCGGCTGCCGGGGCGGCCGCTTCGCCAGCGAGTCGGCGAGCGGCTCGGTCGCCGTCTTGCGGAAAACCTTGCGGACCCGGGGGCTCGTCTTTCCGACCTCATAGGAGACGAATGCCCCGGCGAAGCGGTGGGCGACCCTCAGCGGGGCGGGCCCCAGTTTCGCGGTCTTGGCCGAAGGTCCGCCCCCGGCACTCGAAGCGCTCTCCTGCGAGGGGTCTGCCGGGACCGCGTCCTTGGCGGCGGGGACGCCGGTCGGGGCACCGTCGGCCTCGGGACCGAAGCTCGGCGCCGCTCCCTTCAGCACCCGGGTATCCGAAGAGACCTTCTTCGAGGCACGCGAACCGATCACCGCCGCCACCGGCGGCGGGGTGGGAACGACGACCCGCGGAGGAGAGGCCGGTTCGGCCCCGGAGCCGTCGTCGGCGACAAGGGCCCCGGCGGTCCCGACACCCGCGAGCAGCACCAGCCCGGCCCCCGCAATCGCCAGCCTGCCGGCCGGCCCACGGCGCTCGAAGCCATCCGCCAGCGGCCAGGCGACCCGGCTGCGAATACCCCAGGCGGCGCTCTCCAGCGGCCATTTCGCCGACCCCGCGAGGGCGCGGATCGCCGCTCCGCACCTCCAGAGGACCTTTTCCTGAAGCGCCCAGGCGGCACGACGAAACACCCCGGGCTCGCGCCGGGGTGTTTCCCGGCGCGGCGGGAGGGTCTCGCTGCCTTCGTCCTTTGCTCGGTTGGGGGCCTCTGTCATCTCAGCGGGTTCCGGGCAGAGCATAGGCGCCATTAGCCATCTCACCTAGCTTGTGTCGGAGCCTGCCCAGGCTCCCTTGAATATCGAAGATCGGCTGGACGCAGGAAAGAACGCCGCCTGCCTGCATCTTGCCTCTCACATCTTGACGCACTGGTGAAGATCTCGCCAAGCCCACTCCTTCTTTGACAACGCCGGATCGAGAAAGTTCCGCCGTTCTCCGCCGCTGGCCGACCTCGTGCACCGATGCCATTGCAGCCGTCGGCCACCCGAAAGAGCCTTCTCACTCTCTACCAGAGCCTTAGAGTGCCCCTGCGGCCGGTCGCTAGGCGGCGGCGCGCTCGGCGGGAGCGCCCGCCCTCTCGAAGACCAGCTCGCCCCCCGCCGCATCGACCCGGACCATGTCTCCCTCGGTGAACTCACCCTCGAGGATCAGCAGCGCCAGCTTGTCAATCAGCTGCTTCTGCACCACCCGCTTCAGCGGCCGGGCGCCGTAGGTGGGGTCATACCCGAGGTTGCCCAGCAGGGTGCGGGCGTCCTCTGTGAGCTCGATTTCGATGCCGCGCTCCCGCACCCGGCCGACCAGTTGGGCGACCTGGAGCTCGACGATCTCGCCGATGTCCGCCTTGGAGAGTCGGTGGAAGATCACCGTGTCGTCGATCCGGTTGAGGAACTCGGGCTTGAAGGTGGCCGCCAGCACCTCCTCGATCTGCTCGCGGATCCGCTCGTCAACCGACTCGCCGGCGATCCGATCCGAGCCGACGTTCGAGGTCATGATCAGCACGGGGTTGGTGAAGCTGACGGTGCGACCCTGACCGTCGGTGAGGCGCCCGTCGTCCATCAGCGCGAGCAGGGTGTTGAAGACGTCGGGGTGGGCCTTCTCGATCTCGTCGAGCAGGACGACCGCGTAGGGGCGGCGGCGGACCGCCTCGGTCAGCTGACCCCCCTCCTCGTAACCGACGTAGCCGGGGGGCGCGCCGATCAGCCTTGCGACCGTGTGCTTCTCCATGTACTCGGACATGTCGAGTCGGACGATCGCCTGCTCCGAATCGAACATGAACTCGGCCAGCGCCTTGGCCAGCTCGGTCTTGCCGACCCCGGTGGGGCCGAGGAAGAGGAAGCTGCCGATCGGCCGGTCGGGGTCGGAGAGCCCGGCCCGGGATCGCCGCAGCGCGTTGGAGACCGCCTCTACCGCCTCGTCCTGGCCGATCACCCGCTCGTGCAGGCGGGACTCCATCTGAACCAGCTTCTCGACCTCGCCCTCCAACAGCCTGGTCACCGGGATCCCGGTCCACTTGGAGACCACCTGGGCGACGTCCTCCTCGGTCACCTCCTCGGTCAGCATCGTGCCGCCCTTGGCGTGGAGCTCGGAGAGGCGTGCCTCGGCCTCCGCCACGGTCTTCTCCAGCTCGGGGATCTCCCCGTAGCGGAGCTTTGCGGCGCCCTCCAGGTCGGCGTCGCGCTCGGCGCGCTCGGCCTCGCGGTGGGCCTCCTCGAGCCGTGCCTTGTTCTCCTTGATCGCCTCGATCGCGCCCTTCTCGTTCTGCCAGCGGGCCTTCATCTCGCCGGAGCGCTCGCGCAGCTCGGCGAGGTCGGCCTCGATCGATTCGCGCCGCGCCGCGGAGGCCTCGTCGCGCTCCTTCTTCAGCGCCTCGCGCTCGATCTCGAGCTGCTGGATGCGACGCTCGACCTCGTCGATCTCCGTCGGCATCGAGTCGATCTCGATCTTCAGCCGTGAGGCCGACTCGTCGATCAGGTCGATCGCCTTGTCGGGCAGGAAGCGGTCGGCGATGTAGCGCTCCGAGAGGGTGGCGGCGGCGACGATCGCCGAGTCGGCGATGCGCACGCCGTGGTGGATCTCGTAGCGTTCCTTCAGCCCGCGCAGGATCGCGATCGTGTCGGCGACGTCGGGCTCGCCGACCAGCACCGGCTGGAAGCGGCGCTCCAGGGCCGCATCCTTCTCTATGTGCTTGCGGTACTCGTCGAGGGTCGTCGCTCCGACCGCCCGCAGCTCGCCCCGGGCCAGCATCGGCTTCAACAGGTTGGCGGCGTCGACCGCGCCCTCGGCGGCGCCGGCGCCGACGATCGTGTGCAGCTCGTCGAGGAAGAGGACGATCTGACCCTCGGCGTCCTGGACCTCGCTGAGCACCGCCTTCAGCCGCTCCTCGAACTCCCCCCGGTACTTCGAGCCGGCCAGCAGGGCTCCGATGTCGAGCGCGATCACCCGGCGGTCGCGGAGGCTCTCGGGTACGTCACCGGAGACGATCCGCTGTGCCAGGCCCTCGACGATCGCGGTCTTGCCGACTCCCGGGTCGCCGATCAGCACCGGGTTGTTCTTGGTCCTGCGGGAGAGCACCTGGATGACGCGGCGGATCTCCTCGTCGCGCCCGATAACCGGGTCGAGCTTTCCCTGCTCGGCCTCGGCGGTCAGATCGCGACCGAACTTCTCGAGCGCCCCGTAGCTCTCCTCGGGGTTCTGCGAGGTGACGCGGTGTGGGCCGCGGACCTCGCTGATC
>JBBRHQ010000089.1:0-10414 GCA_038222365.1 Solirubrobacterales bacterium | reverse complement strand
GGAATCGCCGTGTTCAGCTACGCCGGCGATCTCTTCTTCTGCATCAACGCCGATCGCGACACGGTCGCCGATCTGCCGGTGCTGCGCGACGGGATGGAGCGGGCCTTCGGGGAGCTGAGGGAGTGCGCTGGGGCCGAGATCGCTCAATCGGGCGGTTGAGCCTGCGCCTTGGCCGGCCGCCCTCGCCTCCGAGGGCGAGGCACCACCACCACCGGACAGCCGGCAGCGCGGACCATCATCGAGGAGGTGCTGCCGAGGAGCACGCTGCGCACCGGCCCGTAGCCGCGCGATCCCATCACCAGCAGGTCGACTCCCCGCTCGCACTGGCTCAGCAGCTCGGGAACCGGATTGCCGTGGCAGACCACGGGCAGTGCCCGGACTTCCGCCGGGAGACCGGCGGCCGCTTCGTGGATCGCGTCGCGGAAGCTCGCCCGGGCGAGCGAGGCGGCCTGCTGTATCTCCACGCCAGCACCATCAGGTGTGCCGCCGGCGTCGAGCACCCCGATCACCCGCACCGTCGCCGCGCCCCTCAGCGCCAGCTCGCCGGCCAGCGCGAGGGCGGTCCGTGCCTCCGCCGAGCCGTCGAAGGCGACTCCCAGCACCCGCAGGCGGTCTTCGGATCGTGCCAGCCCCCGCGGGACGATTGCCACGGGACAGGAGCTGCCGTGAAGCAACGGCTCGACCACGCTGCCGGGCAGCACCTGCCCGACCCGGCCCAGGACGAGCGCGTCCTTGCCGTGCTCCGTCCCGTCCTCGGCGACGATGACCTTCCCGACCTCGGTCACTCCCGGCAGGCTAACGTGGCGGGATGGGAGCTGAACCGATGGCGATGATCGAGCGCGACGGACTCGATGATCTGATCGGCGCCCTGCGGCGCCGCGGCTACGGCACGGTTGGCCCGGTGCTGCGCGACGGGGCGATCGTCTACGACGAGATCACCTCCTCGGCCGAACTTCCCGAGGGTTGGACCGACCGGCAGGACGGAGGCACCTACCGGGTCGAGCCCCGCTCCGACGACGCCCTCTTCGGCTACGCCGTCGGGCCGCACTCCTGGAAGCGCTTCCTGCACCCGCCGCGGTTGCGGCTGTTCAAGGCCCGCCGCAACGGGGGGGAGTCGGGGTTCGAGATCTCCGAGGAGCCAGAGGAGGAGGCGCCGCGCTATGCCTTCATCGGGGTCCGCTCCTGCGAGCTGCACGCGATCGCGATCCAGGACCGGGTGATGGCCGGCGGATCGTTCCCCGACCCGGCATACGTCTCCCGCCGCCAGGGAGCCTTCATCGTCGCCGTCAACTGCGGCCAGGCCGGCGGGACCTGCTTCTGCGTCTCGATGGAGACCGGACCGCGGGCCGAATTCGGCTTCGATCTCGCGCTCACCGAGGTGCTCGAGGACGGCCGCCATTACTTCACGGTCGAGGCCGGCAGCGAGGCCGGGTCCGAGGTGCTCGCCGAGGTCGGGACGCGCTCAGCCGAGGCGACCGAGCGGGAGGCGTCCCTTGCCGCCAGCGCCCGCGCGGCGGCGGAGATGGGGCGCGAGCTGGAGACCGAGGGGCTGCGGGAGCTGCTCGAGCGAAACCGGGAGCATCCACGCTGGGATGAGGTCTCCGAGCGCTGCCTCACCTGCGGGAACTGCACGATGGTCTGCCCGACCTGCTTCTGCACGACGGTCGAGGACGTCACCGATTTGAGCGGCGAGGAAGCCGAGCGCTGGAGAGAGTGGGACTCCTGCTTCAGCCTCGATTTCTCCCATCTCGGCGGCGGCAGCGTCCGTTCCAGCTCGCGCTCTCGCTACAGGCAGTGGATGACCCACAAGCTGGGCACATGGTGGGATCAGTTCGGCACCTCGGGGTGCGTCGGCTGCGGGCGCTGCATCACCTGGTGCCCGGTCGCCATTGACATCACCGAGGAGTCGGCTGCGATCCGCGCAACCGACGGCGCCACCCCCCGGAAGGAGCAACGGTGAAGCTGAAGGGAATCGCCGAGTTGCTGGCCGAGACGGGTCCGTTCATCCACCTCGGCGCCGGCCAGCTGGAGCTGATCGCGGGCTGCGGCAGCAACCGCAGCCTCGATCAGGGGGACCAACTTTTCCGCGAGGGCGATGCGGCCGACACCTTCTACCTGGTCCGGCACGGGCGAGTGGCGCTGCAGATCTTCGTGCCCGGCCGCGGTCCGGTGACAGTGGAGACGATCAATCCGGGCGAGGTGATCGGCTGGTCCTGGCTGTTCGAGCCCTATCGCTGGCACATGGACGCGAGCGTCGTCGAGCACGGCTCGGCGATCGCCTTCGATGGCGCCTGCCTGCGGGGCAAGTGCGAATCCGACCACGACCTCGGCTACGAGCTGATGAAGCAGTTCGCGACGCTGCTGATCGACCGCATGCAGACGACCCGCCTGCGGCTCCTCGACGTCTACGGGCATGCCCCAGCCGCTGCCGCAGACTGAGCGCGACCCGGCGGGCGTCGCGGGAGGCGCCGCGCCGATGGTGCCGGAGCCCTTCCGGGTCGCAGCCCGCCGCCGCGAGACGCCGGACACCTGGACGCTCGAGCTCGAGCCGGTCGACGGCGACCGCGGCATGGCCTTCGAGCCGGGTCAGTTCAACATGGTCTATGCCTTCGGCGTCGGTGAGGTGCCGATCTCGATCAGCGGCGATCCATCGGGGGAGGGCGCGCTGGTCCACACGGTGAGGGAAGTCGGGGCGGTCTCGGCCGCGATCTGCGCCGCCGAGCCCGGGGAGGTGCTGGGGATTCGCGGGCCCTACGGCAGCTCCTGGCCGATCGCCGAGGCCGAGGGCGAAGACCTGGTGATCGTCGCCGGCGGGGTCGGTCTCGCTCCGCTGCGCTCCACCGTGCTGATGGCCCTCTCCGCGCGCCAGAGCTTCGAGCGCGTCCTGCTCTTCTACGGAAGCCGGGAGCCCGAGCAGCTCCTCTACCGGGGCGAGCTTCAGGCCTGGACGGCCGACCCCGCAATCGAGTTGAGCGTCACCGTTGATAGCGCAACCGGCGCCTGGGCCGGCGAGGTCGGCGTCGTCACCAAGCCGATCGGGCGGGCCTCCCTTGACCCGGACCGAACCGTCGCGATGCTCTGTGGCCCGGAGGTGATGATGCGCTTCGCGGCCCGCGCCCTGCGCGATCGCGGCGTCTCCGCGGAGCGGATCCACGTCTCCCTGGAGCGAAACATGAAGTGCGCGGTAACGCAGTGCGGGCGCTGCCAGTTCGGACCGACCTTCATCTGCCGGGAGGGCGCCGTCCTGCGCCTCGGCCAGCTCGAGGAGATTTTCGAGGTGCGGGAGCTGTGAGTGCCGCCGAGACGGGCGCCCTCCCGAAGCTGGCGGTCTGGAAGTTCGCCTCCTGCGATGGCTGCCAGCTCAGCCTGCTGGACTGCGAGGACGAGATCCTCTCGCTGGCCGGGGAGATCGAGGTCGCATATTTCCTCGAGGCGCGGCGGGCCACCGTCGAGGGTCCCTACGACATCTCGCTGGTCGAGGGGTCGATCACCACCGAGCACGATTCCGAGCGGATCCGGGAGGTCCGCTCGGTCTCAAAGCGCCTGGTGACGATCGGGGCCTGCGCGACGGCGGGCGGGATCCAGGCGCTGCGGAACTTCGCCGACGCGAAGGAGTTCGTCGCCGCCGTCTACGCGACGCCCTCCTACATCTCGACCCTGGAGACCTCGACCCCGATCAGCGACCACGTCCAGGTCGACTATGAGCTCCAGGGCTGCCCGATCAACAAGCTCCAGCTGCTCGAGGTGCTGGGCGCCTACCTGGCCGGGCGCCGCCCGGAGATTCCCGCGACAAGCGTCTGTATGGAGTGCAAGCGGGCCGGCAACGTCTGCGTGATGGTCGCCCACGGCACGCCCTGCCTGGGACCCGTCACCCACGCGGGCTGCGGCGCGCTCTGCCCCGCCTACCACCGTGGCTGCTACGGCTGCTACGGCCCGATGGAGACTCCCAATACGCGGTCGCTGGCGGGGTGGATGCGAAACAGCCTCGGCGCCGAGCGCCCCCAGCTTGCCCGGGAATTCCGCACCTTCAACGCCAACTCCCCCGCCTTCCGAGCGGAGAGCGAGAGGCAGGAGGAGGCTGCCGGTGAGTGAGGGCACCCGCACGATCCGCACCCCGGCTCTGGCGCGGGTCGAGGGCGAGGGTGAGATGTACGTGCGGCTCCGCGGCTCCGAGGTGCTCGACGTGCAGCTGCGCATCTACGAGCCGCCGCGGCTGTTCGAGGCGCTGCTCCGCGGACGGGAGCTGGGCGAGGCGGTCGACATCACCGCCCGGATCTGCGGCATCTGCCCGGTCGCCTACCAGATGAGCGCCTGCGAGGCGATGGAGGACGCGCTCGGGATCGAGGTGAGCGGCCAGCTGCGCGCCCTGCGCCGGCTGATCTATTGCGGCGAGTGGATCGAGAGCCACACCCTGCACCTCTACCTTCTCCACGCTCCCGACTTCCTCGGATATGAGAGTGGCTTCGCGATGGCCGCGGAGCACGGCGAGATCGTCGAACGCGGTCTGCGCACCAAGAAGGCCGGCAACGAGCTGATCGCGGCGATCGGGGGCCGCGAGATCCACCCGATCAACGTCCGGGTCGGCGGCTTTTACAGGGCGCCCGAGCGGCGCGAGCTGGAACCGCTGCGCGAGAAGCTCGAGCGGGCCCGTGAGGAGGCGCTGGAGACGGTGCGCTGGACGGCGCAGCTGCCGTTCCCGGAGCTGGAGCACGACTACGAGTTCGTCTCGCTGCGGCCCGCCGCGGCGGACGAGTACCCGATCGACCGAGGCCGGATCGTCTCCTCCCGGGGGATCGACATCGACGCGCCTCGGTTCGACGAGGTCTTCGAGGAGCTCCACGTCGAGCACTCGACCGCGCTGCACGCCCGGGTGCGGGAGCGGGGGGCCTACCTGGCGGGTCCGATGGCGCGGTTCAACCTCAACCGCGACCGCCTCTCGCCCATCGCCGCCGAGGCGGCGACCGAGGCCGGGATCGGCGACGGCACCCGCAACCCCTTCAAGAGCATCCTGATCCGCGCCGTCGAGCTCGTCTACGCGTTCGATGAGGCGGTGAGGATCATCGATGCCTACGAGAAACCCGACGCGCCCGCGGTGGAGGCGCGGCCCCGCGCCGCCGTCGGGCACGGGGTGACCGAGGCGCCCCGCGGGCTCCTCTACCACCGCTACGAGATCACCGAGGAAGGAGGGATCGCCGCGGCTCGAATCGTCCCTCCGACCTCCCAGAACCAGCGCTCGATCGAGGAGGACCTGGAGCGGTTGATCGCCGCCAACGCGGGACTCGACGACGAGGCGCTGCAGCTGCGCTGCGAGCAGGCGATTCGCAACTACGATCCCTGCATCTCCTGCTCGACCCATTTCCTCCGCCTCGAGATCGACCGCGTTTGAGCCTCTTCGTGGGGATCGGCAACCCGCTGCGCGGCGACGACGCCGCCGGGCGGCTGGTTGCCGCGCGGTTGCGCGATCTCGCCCCGACCGGCCTGCGGATCCTCGAGCTGAAGGGCGAGCCGATCAACCTGATCGAGGCCTTCGCCGGCGCCGGCAGGGTGCTGATCGCCGACGCGGTCAGCTCCGGCGCCGAGCCGGGGACCGTGCACCGGATCGATGCCGGTGCCGGCCCCATCCCGGCGATCCTCTCAGGGCCCTCGACCCACGCTCTGGGGCTGCTCGAGGCGGTCGAGCTGGCTCGGGCGCTGGGTCGCCTCCCCCCGGAGCTCTCGATCTTCGGGATCGAGGGAAGCCGCTTCGAGCTGGGGACCGAGCCGCTTCCGCAGGTGCGCCGGGCCGCCGCGGAGATCGCCGCGGAGATCGCAGCGAGGATGGAAAGCCGCACCGAGGAGGGCGGTTTCGTACGGTTGCCTCGAGGGGTCGGCAGAGGCGAAGATTCATCGGTGAGGAAGGAAACCCGATCTTCGAGGTGAGAATCCACGGACGCGGGGGGCAGGGAGCCGTGACCGCGGCGGAGATGCTCTCGATCGCCGCCTTCCTCGAGGGCCGCCACGCCCAGGCCTTCCCGAGCTTCGGCTCGGAGCGGACCGGGGCCCCGGTGACCTCCTACTGTCGCATCGATGACCGCGAGATCCGCACCCGCGAGCCGATCTCCGAGCCCGACGCACTGATCATCCAGGACCCGACCCTGCTGCACCAGGTGGACGTCTTCAGCGGGCTCTCGCCCGACGGATACGTCCTGCTCAACTCCTCCCGGGGGATCGACGAGCTGGGGCTCTCCGAGCTGAAGGGGCGATTCGCCGAGGAGCGGCTGCTCACCATCCCGGCAACCGAGCTGGCTCGCGAGCACCTCGGGCGGCCGCTGCCGAACGCGGTCCTGCTCGGCGGCTTCGCGGCGCTCAGCGGGTTGATCTCGATCGGCGGGGTCGCCGCCGCGATCCGACAGAAGTTCGGCGGGTCGATCGGCGAGCGCAACGTCAGCGCCGCCGAGGCTGCCTTCGATCTGGTCCGCGACCGGGGGCGGGAGACAGCAAGTGCTTAGGCAGGAGGAGGGATCGCGAGCCGTCGCCGAGGCGGTCGCGATGTGCCGTCCCGAGGTGATCTGCGCCTACCCGATCTTCCCCCAGACCCACATCGTCGAGCACCTCTCCGACCTGGTCCGGACCCGCGACCTCGATCCTTGCGAATTCGTTTCGGTCGAATCTGAGTTCGCGGCGATGTCGGTGGCGATCGGGGCCTCGGCTGCCGGGGCGCGGGCCTACACGGCGACCGCCAGCCAGGGGCTTCTCTACATGGCCGAGGCGCTGTTCAACGCATCGGGGCTGGGGCTGCCGATCGTGATGACGGTGGCCAACCGCGCGATCGGCGCCCCGATCAACATCTGGAACGACCACAGCGACACGATGTCCCAGCGCGACTCCGGCTGGGTGCAGCTCTACGCCGAGACCAACCAGGAGGCGCTCGACCTCCATATCCAGGCCTACCGCCTCGCGGAGGAGATCTCCCTGCCGGTGATGGTCTGCATGGACGGCTTCATCCTCACCCACGCCTACGAGCGGGTCGACGTCCCCGAGCCCGAGCAGGTAGACGCCTTCCTGCCGCCCTTCGAGCCCCGCCAGGTCCTCGACCCCGCCGACCCGGTGACGATCGGGGCGATGGTCGGTCCCGAGGCCTTCTTCGAGGTCAAGTACCTCGCCCACGCCAAGCAGATGCAGGCGCTCGACCTGATCCCGCGGATCGCGGCCGATTTCACCGAGGCGTTCGGCCGAGAGTCGGGGGGGCTGCTGCGCCCCTACCGCACCGAGGGTGCCGAGACGATCGTCGTCGCGCTCGGCTCGGTGCTGGGGACGATCGAGGAGACGATCGACGCCCTGCGTGAAGCGGGGGTGCCGATCGGGGCGCTGGGGATCAAGTCCTTCCGGCCCTTCCCCCTGGAGGAGGTCCGTACGGCGCTGGGCGGCGCCGAGCGGGTGGTCGTCCTCGAGAAGGCACTGGCGGTCGGGATCGGGGGAATCCTCTCCTCCAACGTGCGGATGGCGCTGTCGGGAATTCAGCTGCACGGTTACACGGTGATCGCCGGGCTCGGGGGCCGGGCGATCACCAGGGAGTCGCTGCGGCGGCTCTTCACCGACGCGGTCGCCGACGAGCTGCGGCCGCTCACCTTCCTCGACATGGACTGGGAGCTGGTCGAGCGCGAGCTGGAGCGCCTCCGGGGAGGGGAGCCATCCGGCCCGCACGAGGAGAACATGCTGCGAGACATCGGAGTCGTCGCGGCCCGACCCCACTGAGACGAGAGCCGGAGGAGTGGCGATGCCTTACCAGGAGCTGAAGATGTACCAGGCGGGGACCTACGTGGTCGGCAACCGGCTGCTCGATTCCGATCAGCGCTCCGTGCAGGCAAACGCCGACCGCTCCAACGCGCTGACCTCCGGGCATCGCGCCTGCCAGGGTTGCGGCGAGGCGCTCGGGGCGCGCTACGTGCTCGACGCCGCGATGCGGGCCTCCGGCGACCAGCTGATCGCGACCAACGCAACCGGCTGCCTCGAGGTCTTCTCGACCCCCTATCCGGAGTCCTCGTGGCAGATGCCGTGGATCCATTCGCTGTTCGGAAACGCGCCGGCGGTGGCCACCGGGGTGGCAGCGGCGCTGAAGGCGAAGGGCCGCGACGAGGTGCGGGTGGTCGGCCAGGGCGGCGACGGTGGCACGCTGGACATCGGCTTTGCCTGCCTCTCGGGACTGTTCGAGCGAAACGACGACGTGCTCTACGTCTGCTACGACAACGAGGCCTACATGAACACCGGCGTGCAACGCTCCGGCGCGACGCCGCCGGCCGCCCGCACAGCGACCACCAAGCCGGTCGGCGAGGAGCCGGGCAACGTCTTCGGCCAGGGCAAGAACGCGCCGCTGATCGCGATGGCCCACGAGATTCCCTACGTGGCGACGGCGACGGTCGCCGAGCTGCGCGACCTGGAGGCGAAGGTGGAGCGGGCGATGGAGTTCCGCGGGGCTCGCTACCTGCACGTCTTCGTCCCCTGCCCGCTCGGCTGGGGCGCCGCCTCGCGCGACACGATCCGGATCGCCCGCCTGGTCAAGGAGACCGGCCTCTTCCCGGTGTTCGAGGCCGAGGGCGGCGAGGTAACGGGGGTCTCGAAGATCCGCCGGCCGGTGCCGGTCACCGAGTACCTGAAGCTTCAGCGCCGCTACGCGCACCTGTTCGGCGAGAACGGTCATCCCGAGGTGATCGAGCGACTGCAGGCGATTGCCGACCGCAACATCAGGCGGTTCGGGCTGCTCGCCGAGGCCGAGGAGGGGGCCGATCTGCCCGGCAGCGCCACCGACACGGCCGATCCGCCGGGCCGGCCCGAGAGGCCGCGAGAGGACGAGGAGAGCAACCTGATGCGGCTGCTGGCCGAGACCCATCACGGGGCGCAATAGGGCGGACGATGAGCGAGAAGCCATTCGCGATAACCCTCGACGTCGGTTCCAGCCTGGCGAACAAGACCGGCAGCTGGCGCACCGAGCGCGCCGTCTACGTCGATCGCCTGCCCCCCTGCAACCACGCCTGCCCGGCCGGCGAGAACATCCAGTCCTGGCTGTATGAGGCGGAGGGCGGGGGGGAGGGCTACGAGCGCGCCTGGCGGCGGATCATGGAGGAGAACCCCTTCCCGGCGATCATGGGGAGGGTCTGCTACCACCCCTGCGAGACCGACTGCAACCGGGGCAAGCTCGACGAGGCGGTCGGGATCAACTCGGTCGAGGGCTTCCTCGGCGATGAGGCGATCCGCCAGGGCTGGACGGTGGAGGCCGGCGCCGAGCCGTCCGGCAAGCGGGTGCTGGTGATCGGGGCCGGGCCCTCGGGGCTCTCGGCCGCCTACCACCTGACCCGCCTCGGGCACAGCGTGACGATCCACGAGGCGGGGCCGATGACGGGGGGGATGATGCGCTTCGGGATCCCCACCTACCGGCTCCCCCGCGACCTGCTCGATGCCGAGGTGCGGCGGATTCTCGAGATGGGTGTGCAGCTGCAGCTGAACCGCAAGGTCACCGACGTCCTCGCGAGCATGCGCGAGGGCGGCTTCGACGCCGCCTTCCTCGCGGTCGGCGCCCACATCGGCAAGCGCGCCTACATCCCCGCCGGCGAGGCCTCCCACATCCTCGACGCGGTCACCCTGTTGCGCAGCATGGAGGGCGAGGAGAAGCCGATGCTGGGTCGCCGGGTGGTGATCTACGGCGGCGGCGACACCGCGATGGACGTCGCCCGCACCGCGAAGCGGCTCGGCGCGGAGGAGGCGGTGATCGTCTACCGGCGCACCCGGGAGCGGATGCCGGCCCAGGACTTCGAGGTCGAGGAGGCCGAGCAGGAGGGGGTGATGATGAAGTGGCTCTCGACCATCAAGCAGGCCGAGGAGGGAAAGCTGGTGCTGGAGAAGATGGAGCTCGACGAGACCGGATTCCCGCAGCCGACCGGGGAGCTGGAGGAGCTGGAGGCGGACTCGCTGGTCCTCGCCCTCGGCCAGGACGTCGACCTCTCGCTGCTCGACGACGTGCCGGGAATCGCCCTCACGGACGGCGTGGTCGAGGTCGGGCCGAACATGATGACCGGCCATCCGGGAATATTCGCCGGCGGCGACATGGTCCCGGCCGAGCGCACCGTCACGGTCGGGGTGGGGCACGGCAAGAAGGCGGCTCGCAACATCGACGCCTGGCTGCGCGGGGACGAGCTCGAGGCGCCCCCGCGCCACCAGCTCGCCTCCTTCGAGACGCTCAACACCTGGTACTACGCCGATGCTCCGCGGACCCATCGCGAGGAGCTGGAGCTGGCCCGCCGCACCCAGAGCTTCGACGAGGTCAAGCACTCCCTGGAGGAGTCGAACGCGCTCTATGAGGCGCGCCGCTGCCTCTCCTGCGGCAACTGCTTCTCCTGCGACAACTGCTTCGGGGTCTGCCCCGACAACGCCGTCCTGAAGC
>JBBRHQ010000088.1:0-10516 GCA_038222365.1 Solirubrobacterales bacterium | reverse complement strand
GGCCGTAGTCATAGAAGAGGGAGACGCGGCCGAGCAGGTGATCGCCGGAGATCATCAACCGCCGCTCCGGCTGGTGGAGGACGACGTGGGAGGGCGCATGGCCCGGGGTCTCGTGGACCTGCCAGGTCCCGAGGTCGGTCTCGACCTCGACCCCGGGCAGCAGGTCGCGGTCCGGGGCGGGCAGCCCCTGCATTCCCGTCTCGGCGCCGCGGCGGTCCTCTTCGTAGCGCTCCAGCGCCCGGCTGGGGACCCCGCTGAGGCGGGCGACCTCGAGCCGGCGATCCAGCGCCGCGTCGGGGTCGTCGATCAGCCGGCGGATGTGCTCCCAGGCGGGATGGATCCACAGCTCGCAGTCGGCCGCCTCGGTGATCGGCGCGGCCAGGCCGCAGTGATCGACGTGGGCATGGGTGCAGACGACAAGAGCCACGTCGTCGATCGCGTACCCGGCCTGGGCGAGGGCCAGCTCGAGGCCCTGCATCCGCCCCTCGCCGCCGATCCCGGTGTCGAAGAGGACGACACCCTCACTGGCGGCGACGGCGAAGGCGTTGCCGTGCGGCACACCCGGCCAGGGGAGCGGGAGGCGCAGGCGCCAGACTCCCGGGAGGATCCGGTCGGTGCGGGGCATCTGCGGCGCCGGGCGCATCGGCGGATGCTCTCAGACACCCGGCGGGGCTGGCCTATGCTGCCCCGGTGTCCTCCGGCGATTCGCTGCGGATAGTCCAGGTCTCCCCCCATCCCTGGGGATCGCGCCACGAGGTCAACGATTTCGTCGAGCGCCTCTCAGAGGAGCTTGCGGGGCGCGGGCACCGGGTGCTGATCGCTGCCCCCTCGGAGTCGCGCTCCGCTGTCCGCTCCTCCCGCGCGGCGATCGCCCGCGCCCGCGAGCGACCCGAATCGCTGTTCGCCGCGGGCGAGCCGCGGGTGCTGGCGGTTGGCGGCGGCGTGCCGCTGCCCCGGGGCCCCCGCCCCCGGCCGGCCCCGGTTCCGGTCGACGTCGGGCGGGCGCTGGAAGCGCTCCTCGGCGCCGTGCCGGTCGACATCGTCCACGTCCACGAGCCCTTCGGCCCGAGCGTCTCCTCGACCGCCCTGCGGCACTCCTACTCACTCAACGTCGGGACCTTCCACGAGGCGCAGGAGCGGCTCTTCTCGACCCACATCGCCCGGCCGCTGGTGGAGATCTTCTTCGGCCGCCTCGATGTCCGCACGGTCACCTCGGCGGTCACCGGGGCGCTGCTCGAGCGCTACTTTCCGGGGAGCTATGACCTGGTTCGCCCGGGTGCGGACTCGGCCCCGCGCGGCGATCGCGAGGGGCCGCTTCGGATCGCTTTCTGTCTCGAGGAGGAGCGCGGCGCGCTGCGACTCTTCCTGCGGGCGCTGCGCCGCCTTCCGGCCGAGCTCGACTGGCGCGCTTCGGTCTGGGCGGCGGACGGATCGGACGCTGCCTCGCTGAGGATCTCCCGCCGGCTGCGCGAGCGGGTCGAGGTGATCGGCCCCGAGCAGTGCGAGTTGGCCGAGCTGATGGCTCGCAGTGACGCCGCCGTCGCCGCCTCCGGCGGCCCGATGCCGGCCCCCGGAGTGATCCGCCGCGCCCTCGCGGCCGGGGCGGTCCCGGTGGTCTCGCGGCTGCCGGTCTACTCCGAGCTGGTCGCCGAGGGCGAGGTGGGGCCGATGTTTCAGCCCGGCGACGCCGAGACGCTCGCCGGGCAGCTCTCCCGGCTCGGTTCCGACAGCGGGACGCTCGAGAAGCTGCGGAAGGCGGGCGCCGCGGCGGGTGGCGGGCGCAGCTGGTCGGAGGTGGCCGACGAGTTCGAAGCGCTCTACGCCACGGTCGTGGCGCGCCGTCACGACCCTTCGGGCAACCCCGCGGTGCGGCGGCGGATCGCCCGCCGCAAGCTGATCGAGGTCGACCTCCACATGCACACCGATCACTCTCCCGACTGCGCCACACCGGTCGAGGTCCTGCTGGAGACGGCCCGCGATCGAGGTCTCGGCGCGATCGCCATCACCGATCACAACGAGGTCTCCGGGGCGCTCGAGGCGCGCCGGATCGCCGCCGAGATGGACGACCTCCAGGTGATCGTCGCCGAGGAGGTGAAGACGGCCGAGCAGGGCGAGGTGATCGGCCTCTTCTTGAGCGAGAAGATCCCGCGCGGGATGACGATGGCCGAGACGGTCGCCGAGATCCATCGCCAGGGCGGCCTCGTCTACGTCCCCCACCCGTTTGACCGCTTGCACTCGGTGCCCGACTACGAGCACCTGCTTGGGATCGTCGAGGAGATCGACATCCTCGAGGTCTTCAACCCCCGGGTGGCGCTGACCGCCTTCAACGAGGAGGCCGAGCGCTTCGCCGCCAAGTACCGGATCGTTGCGGGGGCGGGATCTGACAGCCACGTCGCCCAGGGTCTGGGCAGCGTGCGTCAGCGGATCCGCGACTTCGACGGCCCGCAGGAGTTCCTCGAGGCGATGCGGGACGCCGACATCACCCGCAAGCACAAGAACCTGGTCTATGTGCAGGCGCTGAAGTTCCTCCAGACCACCGGTCGCCCGAAGGCGCCGAAGCGGCGCGTCGCCGATCCGAAGCCGGTCCGCGGCGGCCGGCCCCGGGGCCCCGGCCGGCGCCGTCCGGCGAGCAAGAGCTGATGCAGGCCGCCGGCCGCGAAGGAGCCGCGCCGGAGCCGTCAACGAGAGGTCCGACGAGGCCCGCGACCGACGACGAGATCCGCGAGAAGTACCTGGAGCGCGCGATCCGCGAGCTGAACCAGCTGACCCGCGAGCTACAGGAGTGCGAGCTCTGCCCCCGCGGCAAGCTGATGCCGGTGCTCGGCTCGGGCCACCCGCAGGCGGACATCATGATGCTCAAGTACAGGCCCAGCGCAGCGGAGATCGAGGAGGGGGTCGCCTTCTACGGGCGCTCCGGGAACGCGCTGATGAAGAGTTTCAAGCGGCTCGGCATCGACCCTCTGGTCATCTACGGGACGCTCTGCGTCAAGTGCCCGATCGCCGACCCCGAGCTGGCAGCCGAAGAGTGCATCGCCCGGCTGCTGGAGGAGATCGCGATCGTCCAGCCGAAGATCCTCGTGGTGATGGGCGAGCCGGCGCTCACCGTGCTCAACCGGATCGATGTCCCCCTCTCGCGGACGATCGAGCAGCGCGAGGGCGAGATCCAGGCCTTCACCCCGACGGTCGACGCGCTCTACGTCCCCGACATCGACGATTCACTCGACGAGGAGGGGGCCAAGCAGCGCTTCTGGCGGGCGTTTCGGATGCTCGGCGAGTGGTATGATGAGTTGCCGCCTTACTGAGGGTGGCTGGGGCGGGGCCGTCGGTGAGGGGCCTCGCTCAAATCGCGGGCTCGTGACGCGCTTCTAGCGTCGGGCCACCGGGGCCCGCGATTACAAGCCGCTCCGGCCCCTCACCGACGTCCCCGCATCGGCAGCGCTCAGTGATTAAGGAACCGTCGCGAGCGTCGGCTTCCGGATCGCCCTCAGTGCTTCGGAGTAATAGTGAGGGTTATGCGCCGCGCCCCAGGTTTGGCGATGAGGTAGACGTGCTGAGCGGTCAGCTTCATTGCTGCCGCCGTCGGGGTCCCGTCGACACGGGCGATGTAGCCGTTGCGGTAGTGGAGCATCGGAAGGAACACATCGGTGACCCCGCGCTTGAAGCGGCCGTTGCCGTTGGCTCGCTTGGTGGTGTAGACGAGATGGAAGCGTTTCGTCTCCGGGTCGAATGACCAGCGGATCGGGGTGCCGGCTATTGCTTGGGGATAGGGGCGGGCCAGGGCCTTCAGCTTTCCCCAGAAGACGTTCGATCCGCGCGGTGGTTTGTGGGGGTTCTTGACGATTGCCTGGACGTCGCCGGGGCCCGAGGTGGTCGGGTCATCGCAGCCGCAGTAGTGCCACTCCTGCCAGGAGGTCATGTGGCGATCTGCCTCCGCGGTGATCCGGCTGAGCTGCGAGACGTCGTCGGTGGCGCCGAACTCGGAGAGCATCAGCGAGTCGCCCGTCTTCGCGGCGCGGGCGTCGGCATGGTCGAAGACCGTCCGCTCCATCCCGGCACAACTCGACGCGGCCGGATCCGAGCAGTAGTTGTGGAAGCTGAACCCGAGGCGCCTGTAGCCGAGGTCTGGGAGGTTGGTCTCACCGCCGAAGTTGAAGAGGACGTGGGGCTCGTAGAAGACGATGTGGCGGCGATCCTCGTCGCGGATCGCATCGATCACTCGCCGGTAGAACGGTGCGAGCCGGGTCCGGTCGAACGCCGGGCAGCCGCCGGGGACGAGACAGGAACCGAGCGCCGAGCCCGGCCACGGCTCGTTCAGCAGGTCGTAGCCGAGCACGCCCGGATCGCCGCTGAAGCTGGCCGCGACCTTGCCCCACGCCCGGGCGTAGCGCTTCTGGATCGGGACGCCGCCGGGACCGGGCGCGTTCGCGTAGAAGTTGTCGAAGGCCCGGTTCAGCCCGGGGCTGGTGACGTAGCTGCCGGGGAAGCCCGTCAACGGTTCGGCCGAGAGGCCGTCGTCGAGCACCGCCCAGTCGGGCCAGCCCTCGCCGCTGAACCTCTCGTTGTAGAGGTCCTGGTGGAAGTCGATAAGGGAGTGGATGCCGCGCTTTGCCAGCATCCGCTCGATCCCGCGGACCTTTCGAACATAGGCGTGGTTCACCCGCCCGGGCTGCGGCTCGACCGCTTTGTAGATCACTCCGAGGCGGACCGTGTTGAAGCCGTTGCGCCGCAGGAAGTCCGCGTCGTCGGCGCCGAAGCCGGCCGCCGCCGGCTGGTAGGGCGGGCGCTTGTAGACCATGTTGAACCCGTGCAGGATCACCACCCGGCCGCTCGCGTCGGTGATCCAGCGGCCGGTGTTGGAGAGCGGCTGGCGCGGCCCAGGCGGCTTCGCGCTCGCCGCAGCGGGCGCCGTCACGGCGGCGCCGATCGCCAGCAACGCCGCCACCCTGCTCAACACTCCCCGCATGCTCCGATCATCGCACGCGTCCAGCTCGACGTGGGACCTTTGAACCGCCATATAGACGGCTGAAAGGTCCCACGTCCCCGGCCCGCGGCTCGCTCACGTCTTTTCGAGCAGCGCCACGCACTCGATGTGGGGCGTCTGGGGGAACATGTCCACCGGCTTCACCCGCCGCAGCGCGTATCCGGCCTCGGCCAGCTGGGCGGCGTTCGGCGCCAGTGTCGTCGGGTTGCAGGAGACGTAGATGATCCGCGGCGCCTCGCACTCGATCACCCGGCGGACGATCTTCTGCGAGAGCCCGGCGCGGGGGGGATCGATCACCACGAGGTCTGGCTTTCCGGCCCGCTCGAGCAGCGGCCGCACCCCCGTGCGAGCGTTGGCGGAGAGGAAGCGGGCGTTGGCGATCCCGTTCTGCTCGGCGTTTCGCTCCGCGTCGGCGACGGCCTCGGGGACGATCTCCAGGCCCCAGACCTCGCCGGCATCCGAGGCGAGGCTGAGGGCGATCGTGCCGATCCCGCAGTAGAGATCGAAGACCCGCTCTCGGCCCCTCAGCCCGGCGAGCTCGCGGGCGATGCCGTAGAGGCGCTCGGCCATCTCGGTGTTGGTCTGAAAGAAGGCGTTGTGCGATAGCTCGATCCGCAGGCCGCAGACTTCCTCGGCCAGCAGCTCGGCCCCGAGCGCCCCCGTGGGGCCGTCGGTACCGCCGGAGGGTCCCTCGATCACCGTGTGGAGGTCCACCGGGGGCTTCGGAAGCTCTCCGGGGGCGGTCACCAGCCGGGTCTGGATCTGACCGGTGCGCCTGCCCTCGCGGACCACCAGGTTGCGCAGGACTCCGTTGCCCTCGCGGCGATCGAAGGCGGGGAGGGCTTCGGCTCGCGCCCAATCGCGGACCTCGTTTCGAACAGCGTTGCCGCGCTCGGAGGCGAGCATGCAGTCCTCGACGTCGACGACCAGGTCCCAGCGGCCACGGGCGTGGAAGCCGAGCAGCGGCTCGCCCTCGCGCTCACCGAAGGAGTACTCGAGCTTGTTGCGGTAGCGCCAGCGCTCCAGCGCCGGCTCGATCGACTCCAGCTCGAAGCCGTCGAGGCCACCGATCCGGCGGAGCGCGTCGTCGACCTGCTCCTGCTTGTGGGCGAGCTGGCGCTCGTAGGCAAGGCCCTGCCAGGGCGCGCCGGGGCAGGGTTGGCCCTCGTGGGTGCACTCATCGGGGACGCGGTCGGGGCTCGGATCGATCAGCTCGACCGCCCGGGCCTCGGCGAAGGCGCGCTTCGGCTTCGTCACCTCGGCGCGGACCCTGTCTCCGGGAAGGGCGCCGGCGACGAAGACGACGTAGCCGTTTGATCGCGCCAGACCCCGACCCCCGTAGACCAGGGTCTCGATCTCCAGGTCCAGCACCTCGCCGCGCCGAGGTCTCGCCCCGGCGTTCGATCCCCCGGGGCCATCGACCATCGACTCGCGGCTATCTGCTTCAGGCACATCCCTATCGTGCCAGCCCCGTGGCGTTCGACCTCGACACCTACTCTGCCGAGGCGGAGGAATTCCTCGCCCAGTTCGAGCTCACCTACCACCTTCACTTCTCCGGGCAGGTGCTCACTTATGACGTCGAGTCGATCTACGCGGGACGTCCGTATCTGTTCAGCCGGAAAACGATCGACGAGCTGCGCGAGGCGAAGAATGCGGCGACCGGGGAGGAGGGCCGGCGCACGACTCGCCTGCTCGAGTTTGCCGTCGGCGCCTATCTGGGGCGGGCCTGTGCGGCGGAGGAGGCCGCCATCGCCGCCCGCGAGGCCGAGCTGCTGATCAACCTCGACGGCGAGGAGATCCCCTACCGGATGGCGCCGGTCACGCAGGCGAACGAGCCCGACGCCGGGCGACGCCGCACGATCGAGGCCGCCCGCATGGAGCTGCTCGAAGAGGAGATCAACCCGCTCCATCGGGCGATGCTCGAGCGCTCGCACCGCCTGATTACCGAGCTGGGCTGGCCGAGCTACGGCGCCGCCCACGCCGAGATGAGCGGCGTCGACCTCGAAGCGCTGGCAAGCCAGGCCGGCGTTTTTCTTGACGCCACCGGGGAGGTCTACGAGCGGCTGCTCGAGCCTGAGCTGGAGGCGGTCCTGGGGTTCGGCTGCGCCGAGACGCACCGTGCTGATTTGGCCCGCTTCTTCCGCGCCCCGGCGCTCGATCAGAGCTTCTCCGAGGAGCGCCTGCTGCCCTCGTTCAGCGAGACAATGGCCGAACTCGGGCTGGACCTCGGCCGCCAGCCGAACATCGTCCTCGACATCGAGCAGCGGCCGACCAAGACCCCGCGTGCCTACTGCGCCCCGGTGCGGATCCCAGGGGAGATCTATCTGGTCGTCCCCAAGGTCGGCGGCCGCGAGGACTTTGCCGCGCTCTTTCACGAGGGCGGCCACGCCCAGCACTTCGCCCACATGGATCCCTCCCTGCCGGTCGAGTACCGACAACTCGGCGACAACTCGGTCACCGAGTCATTCGCCTTCCTCTTCGAGCAGATCGCCGAGAACCCGGCCTGGCTCTCGAGGGCGCTTGGCGGCGAGCAGGGCCAGGTCGTCTCCCACGTGCGGGCGGTGAAGCTCTACTTTCTGCGCCGCTACGCCGCAAAGATCCTCTACGAGCTGGAGCTGCACGGAGCGGAGCCCGACCTGGAGCGGATGCCGGCCCGTTACGCCGAGCTGCTGGGGGAGGCGACCCGCATCCCCTGGAGCGAGGCGACGTGGCTCGATGACGTCGACCGCGGCTTCTACGTTGCCTCCTACCTGCGCGCCTGGGCCCTGGAGGCGCACTGGCGCGGGCACCTCCGGGGGGACCTCGGGGAGAACTGGTTCTCCGAGCCGGCGGCCGGGGAGTGGCTCGCCGGGCTGTGGAGCGGCGGCCAGCGCCTCCGCGGCGACGAGCTGCTGGCCGAGTCGCTGGGTGAGGAGCTCCGCTTCGAGGCGCTCGCCGCCGACTACGTCTGAGCGGCGGCTCAGCCCAGCTTCTTCTCGACCGCCGAAACGACGCCTTTGCGCTTGCCGTTTCGCTTTTCGTAGTCGCGGACCCTGCGCAGCTCCGCCGGGGTCAGGTCTCCCAGTCGCGACTTGATCTGGGCTGCGGTCAGCTGGTCATAGGCGGTGATCGGGAAGGCCGAGGGAACGCCGGCGCGCCGGCGCAGCCGGTCGGCCTGCGCCAGGGCCGGGTCGACCGCGTCGCGGGCCTGGCGCGCCGCCCTGCCGGCCTGCTTGCGGACCGGCGCCGACTGCCGGCGAGCCTCCTGGCGCGCCTGCTTGACCAGCTTGTCGAGCTCCTTGACCAAGGTGTCGGTCTGCTTGCGGCTGCGGCTGACCAGGTCGCTGACCATCTTCTCCGCGTCGGAGCGGGTCATCCGCCCGCGCTTTACGAAGTCATCGACGACGTCCTGGAAGCGCTCGCGGGAGAAGGTGGTCTCGAGGCTCTCGCGGAAGCTCTCGACGCTCTTGTCGAGCCCGGTGGTTGCCGTGCTCGAGCGACTCCTGCTCGAGCGACCGGTGCTCGTCCTCGCGCTGGGCTTCGACCTGGTGCTCGACTTCTTGGCGCTCGCCTTGGTGCTCTTCTTCGCCGCCATCTCCGCGTGCCTCCTCGACTGGTCTGGGGACTCATCCACTATTTCATCCTTCCGGGGATCGCGAACGCTGCTTCGACCGGAGCGTGGTCGGAGAGGCGGATCGCCCGGCCCTTCTCCTCGACCTCGCGCCGCTGCGGCGGCCAGGCGTTCGGAGCCTCGATGATCTCGAGGCCGCGGGAGAGCAGGTGGTCGATCGACCCGGGGGCGGTGGGGGGGCGGAGGCCGAAGCGCTCGCCCAGCTCCCCGTAGACCTCCGGGTGCTCGGCCGGGCGCAGATTGAGGTCGCCGCCGAAGATCAGCGGCGCGCCGTCGGCCCAGGAGATCGCCCGCTCGGCGGCGGCCGGCAGCTCGGCCGAGGAGTAGTCCGGGACGTTGCTGGTGGCGTGGAGATTGGCGATGCATAAATCGGCGGCGGTGCGAGTGAAGGCCATCATCCGCCGCTCCGGGCGGTGCGCCCGCAGGACCAGCTCGCGTCGCTCAACGATCCGCCCGAGCGGGGAGGTGAGGCGGATCAGGGTGAGGTTGGAGCCGCCCTCGTTGGAGGCGATCAGGTCGGGGTTGGCGAGCGCGATCGCGGTGCGCAGCGGGTGAAGCCAGTTGCGTGAGGTCAGCACCCGGTGGGCGTCGGCCTCACAGGTCCGGGCAAGGGGAACGGCGTAGCGTGGCGGGCACTCCTGGAGCAGGATCACGTCCCAATCCGCGTTGGCGATCACCCCGGCGAACTCCGGCAGCAGGCTGCGGTTGACCTGGAGGTGGGTGTCAGTTCGCTCGCTGATCCGAAGCAGCCGCGAGCGCCAGCTCAGCAGGGCCGGGTCGGGCGGGAAGTCACGTCCGTGAAAGAGGTTCCAGGTGATCGCGCGCAGCTTCACCCAGCGTAGTATCCGCGCCTTGCGAAAGCACTTCCTCACCGGCGAGGAGCTGGGGGCGTTCGAGCTGCGCTCCCTGATCGAGCGCGCCGCCGAGCTGAAGGCCGGCCGCGCCGAGGGCCTCGGCTCCGAGATCCTCGCCGGGCGAAGCGTCGCCCTCGTCTTCCAGCTGGCCTCGACCAGGACCCGCGTCTCCTTCGAGGTCGGGGTCGCCGAGCTGGGCGGGACCTCGCTGATCCTGCGAGGGGATGAGATGCAGCTCGGACGAGGGGAGTCGATCGCCGATACCGCCAGGGTGCTCTCTCGCTACGTCGATGCGATCGTGATCAGGGGCAGCTCCCACGAGGAGGTCGAGCAGCTGGCCGCCGCGGCCGAGGTGCCGGTGATCAACGCCCTGACCCCGCTCCATCACCCCTGCCAGGCGCTGGCCGACCTGATGACGATGGGCGAGCGCTTCGGCGATCTGGCCGGGGCCCGCCTCGCCTATTTCGGCGACGGCAACAACGTCGCCCGCTCGCTGACCATCATCGGCGAGCTGGCTGACCTGGAGGTGGTGGTCGCGGCCCCCGAAGGCTTCCAGCTCGAGCCGGGCCACGGCGCACGCCTCACCGAGGACCCCCGCGCCGCGGCCGACGGCGCCGACGCCCTCTACACCGACGTCTGGGTCAGCCTCGGCGATAACCCGGCCGAGGCCGAGCGGCGCCGCGGCGCCCTCGCCCCCTACCAGCTCGACGCCGACCTGCTCTCGCTGGCCTCGGATCGCGCCATCGTCATGCATTGCCTTCCCGCCCACCCCGGCGAGGAGATCAGCGCCGAGGTCCTCTACGGCGAGCGCTCCGCGGTCTGGGACCAGGCGGAGAATCGCCTGCACGCCCAGAAGGCGCTCCTGGAGTTGCTCCTGTCCTAGCGGTCGCGGGCGGAAATTCAGCGTCAGCCGATGCAATCAGTCGAGTGGACGATTTCGACAGCAGGGGAGGGGATTTCGTCCACTCGACGGCGAGCGCTTCACGGCGTCCAAGATGCGCCTCCTAGACTTGCCGACGACGCGGCCCCGTCGTCCAGTGGTCAGGACATCAGGTTTTCATCCTGAAGACG
>JBBRHQ010000087.1:0-10518 GCA_038222365.1 Solirubrobacterales bacterium | reverse complement strand
AACTCCGACGAGAACCGTTTCTTCGGCAACACGGTCAGCCGCAATCCGGGCGGCAACTACCTCGACGAGGGCAGCGGCAACTGCGGGTCGGGGAACCACCCCAACCCGTTCCCGGCCTGCCCTTGAGCGGGCCGAGTCCGGAGGCCGGGAAGGCGGAAAGTTTGCGCCCGGGGGCAGGGGCGGAGCGCCGCGCGGCGTAATTGCGAGGCCACAGGCCGGCGTGGCGCTGTCTCTAAGCTTGAAGCGCCGGCGAGCCGATACACCATCACTAGGAGGGAAGACCTCTGGCACGCCCGACAGACTCCAATGAGCAGCTCCTCTGCAGCTTCTGCGGGAAGTCGCAGCGCCAGGTCAAGAAGCTGATCGCCGGTCCCGGCGTCTACATCTGCGACGAGTGCATCGATCTCTGCAACGAGATCATCGACGAGGAGCTGACCGCTCCGCCCGCCTTCGAGCTGGAGAGCCTGCCGAAGCCGCGTGAGATCCACGAGGTGCTGGAGGAGTACGTGGTCGGCCAGGAGCACGCCAAGCGTGCCCTCTCGGTTGCGGTCTACAACCACTACAAGCGGGTCCAGATGAGTCAGGCGGAGGACGCCGAGATCGAGCTGGAGAAGTCGAACATCCTCCTGCTCGGCCCAACCGGCTGTGGCAAGACGCTACTCGCCCAGACCCTGGCGCGAATCCTCAACGTCCCCTTCGCGATCGCCGACGCGACCGCGCTGACCGAGGCGGGCTACGTCGGCGAGGACGTCGAGAACATCCTCCTGAAGCTGATCCAGGCGGCCGACTTCGACGTGAAGCGGGCCGAGACCGGGATCATCTACATCGACGAGATCGACAAGATCGCCCGCAAGGCCGATAACCCCTCGATCACCCGCGACGTCTCCGGCGAGGGCGTGCAGCAGGCGCTGCTGAAGATCCTCGAAGGCACCACGGCCTCGGTCCCGCCCCAGGGGGGGCGCAAGCACCCCCACCAGGAGTTCCTGACGATCGACACCACCAACATCCTGTTCGTCTGCGGTGGCTCCTTCGCCGAGCTGGACAAGGTGATCGAGCGCCGGATGGGCGATCACGGGATCGGTTTCGGGGCAGCGATCCATTCCCGCCAGCACCGCGACACGGGTGAATGGTTCGAGCACTGCCTCCCCGAGGACCTGATCGAGTACGGCCTGATCCCCGAGTTCATCGGCCGGCTGCCGGTCGTCGCAGCGATCCACCAGCTGAGCCGCGCCGACCTGATCACGATCCTGACCGAGCCTCGAAACGCGCTCACCAAGCAGTTCCAGCGCTTCTTCGAGTTCGATGACATCGAGCTGGTCTTCGCCGAGGACTCCCTGTCGGCGATCGCCGACAAGGCCCTGGAGCGAGAGACCGGCGCCCGCGGCCTGCGCTCGATCCTCGAGCAGACGCTCCAGGACGTCCAGTTCGAGCTGCCCTCGAGGCGCGACGTGACCAAGTGCGTGGTCACCCGAGAGACGATCGAGAGCTCGCGCCAGCCCACCCTGGTCACCGAGGCCGCCCATGAGGACATCTCCCCCGACGACGAGCTGACCGAGGAATCCGCCTAGGCGGGACTACCGCCCGACCATCCGGTCCTCGAGCACCTCGGCGGGCATCGGGACCGAGAGCAGGAACCCCTGGGCGTAGCGGCATCCGAGGTCGCGGAGGCTGGCCAGTTGCCCCGGCGACTCGACTCCGCTGGCGATCGTCGCCAGCCCCAGCTCGCGGCCGAGCTCGATCGTCGCCGTGGCCAGCCCGACCCGGCGCTCGTCGTCGGGGATGCCCTCGACCACCCACCTGCTGATCTTCAGAGCTGTGGTCGGCAGCTCGCCGACCAGGTCGGCGGAGTCGGCGCCGCTGCAGTCGTCGATTGTCAGTGAGACGCCGAGGTCGGAGAGGGCCCGGAGCTTGCTGAGGCTGCGCCCCCCGGCCTCGAGCAGGGCCCGCTCGGTGATCTCGAAGCCGATCCGGTGGGTCGAGGCCCCGCTGGCGGCTGCAGAGGCGCGCACCGCGTCGGCCAGGTCAGTCTCATAGACGTGCTCCTCGGAGAGGTTGAGCGAGATCGTCAGCTCCGAGGCGACCCCACGTCGCCAGGAGGCGAGCTGCACGAAGGCGGCCCCGATCGCCCAGCGCTCGAGCTCTTCCAGCAGGTCGCTCTCGACCGCGACCCCGATGAAGTCGGCCGGCGCGAGGATTCCCAGCTCGGGGTGCGGCCAGCGCGGCAGCGCCTCGAGCATCGTCGCGGAGCGATCCTGGAGGGAGACGATTGGCTGGAAATAGAGGTTGAGGCGCTGCTCGGCGATCGCGCCCGCCAGCTCCCGAGCGATTCGCTCGTCTCCGGCCCCGTTTCCTTCGGCGTCTCCACCCATCGCCGACGATCGTAAAACTAAACTCGCGCTCGATGTCCGACGACCGCCGCCAAAGACTCGAGCAGATGACCCGCTATGACCCCGCCGAGGTCGAGCAGCGGGTGTTCGGGGAGTGGGAGGAGGGCGGCTACTTCCACCCCCCCGCGGCCGGCACCCCGGGGGAGAACTACTCGGTGGCGATCCCGCCGCCGAACGTGACCGGGGCGCTTCACATGGGCCACGCGCTGAACGGCTCGATCCAGGACGCGCTGGTGCGGATGGCGAGGATGCGGGGTCGTAACACGCTCTGGATACTCGGCACCGACCACGCCGGGATCGCCACCCAGGCGGTGGTCGAGAAGGAGCTGCGGGCCGAGGGATCCGATCGCCATCAGCTCGGCCGTGAGGCGTTCCGCGATCGGGTCTGGGCCTGGAAGGAGCGCTACGGATCGAGGATCGTCGAGCAGTACAAGCGCCTCGGGGCCTCCTGCGACTACGAGCGGGAGCGATTCACCCTGGACGAGGGTTACGTCACCGCGGTCCACCGGGTGTTCGTCTCGCTCTACCGCAAGGGGTACGTCTACCGCGACCACTATCTCGTCAACTGGGACCCGGGATCGCGTTCGGCGATCTCCGACCTCGAGGTCGAGAACCGCGATGTCACCGACACCCTGTTCTCGATCGACTATCCGGTGGAGGGCTCCGAGCGGATCCTGACCGTCGCCACGGTGCGTCCCGAGACGATGCTGGCCGACACCGCGGTCGCCGTCAACCCCGGCGACGAGCGCTACCGCGAACTGGTCGGGAGCCACTGCCTGCTGCCGCTGGTCGGCCGCCGGCTGCCGATCATCGCCGACGAGCACGTCGACCCCGAGTTCGGCACCGGGGCGCTGAAGATCACTCCCGGCCATGACCCGAACGACTTCGAGATCGGCCGCGCCCACGGGCTCGAGGAGATCGGCGTGATCGGCGAGGACGGGCGGATGACGGCCGAGGCGGGGGAGAGGTTCGAGGGGAAGACCGCTGCCGAGGCACAGGAGGCAGTGGTCGCCGCCCTGCGCGATCAGGGCTCGCTGCGCGGCGAGGAGCCATACAACCACGCGGTCCCCTTCTCGCATCGCTCCGGGGAGAGGATCGAGCCGCGGATCTCGCTGCAGTGGTTCTGCCGGATGGATGAGCTGGCCCGGCCGGCCATCGAGGCGGTCGAGCGCGACGAGGTGCGGATCACGCCGTCGCAGTGGAAGCGGGTCTACCTCGACTGGATGCGGAAGATCCGGCCCTGGTGCATATCGCGCCAGCTCTGGTGGGGGCACCGGATCCCCGTCTGGTACTGCGAGGCCTGCGGCGAGACGATCGTCGCCGAGTCAGAGCCCGAGGCCTGCCCGGAGTGCGGGGCCGCGGAGCTGCGCCAGGACCCCGACGTGCTGGATACCTGGTTCAGCTCGGCGATCTGGCCCTTCGCCACTCTCGGCTGGCCCGAGGAGACCGCCGAGCTGCGCGCCTTCTATCCGACCGACTTCCTCACCACCGCCCGGGAGATCCTCTTCCTCTGGGTGGCCCGGATGATCATGACCGGGATCGAGTTCGCGGGAGATGTCCCCTTCGACGACGTCTACGTGCACTCCGTGATCCAGGCTCGCGACGGGCGGCGGATGTCAAAGAGCCTCGGCACCGGCATCGACCCGCTGGAGGAGATCGACGTGCACGGGGCCGACGCGCTGCGCTTCGGCTTGCTGGCGATGTCCTCCACCCAGGACGTCCGCTACTCCGACGCCAAGGTCGAGCAGGGCCGCGACCTGGCGAACAAGCTCTGGAACGCCAGCCGATTGATCCTGCTCCATGCAGAGCAGGATCAATCGGCAACATCTGCCCGGCAGGGCCAAGTCCCTGCGGCGGCTGGGGGCAACATCGAGTCATCGCAATGGTCATCCCGCCGGGCACCGCGACAGGGGCTTGACCCTGCCGCGTCTTGTTTGGAAGACCGCTGGATCGTCTCGCGGCTGGAACGGACGATCGGCTCGGTCACGGCCAAGCTGGAGGAATACGACTTCGCCCACGCCGCACTCGAGGCCTACTCGTTCTTCTGGTCCGAGTTCTGCGACTGGTACCTGGAGATCGCCAAGCCGCGGCTCTATGACGCCGAGGCGGAGGTCTCGGCGACCCTGCTGCGCTCGCTCGAGCGATTGCTCGCCCTCCTGCACCCGCTGATGCCCTTCGTCACCGAGGAGATCTGGAGCTATCACCCCGGGCGGCAGGGGCACCTGGCGGTACATCCGTTCCCTGCGGTCGAGGAGGCCTTGATCGACGAGGCCGCCGAGGCCGAGGTCGAGGCCGGGATCGAGCTGACCAGGCGCCTGCGCGCCTGGCGCGACCTCGCCGAGGTGCCTGCGGCCGCGGTGCTGGCCGCGAGGGTGGAGGGCGAGGCCCCGGCCGAGTTCGTCGGTCGCCTCTCGCGCTTCGAGTTCGGCGACGCGGGCGGCGACGAGGTGGCCTCCGTCGGCCCGGTCGAGGTCCTCGCCTCGAAGGAGCTTGACGCCGAGGCCGTCAGCGGGCGGATCGAGGCCAGGCGGGAGGAG
The DNA here is from genome assembly GCA_038222365.1 of Solirubrobacterales bacterium. Classification (GTDB taxonomy): domain Bacteria; phylum Actinomycetota; class Thermoleophilia; order Solirubrobacterales; family 70-9; genus JBBRHQ01. The sequence goes on along the minus strand of JBBRHQ010000087.1, from coordinate 5,594 downwards.
CTTCGCTCCGAGGTCGCGCGAGCCGAGAAAAAGCTCGCCAACCAGGGCTTCGTCGCCAAGGCCCCGCCCGAGGTCGTCGAGGAGGAGCGCTCGAAGCTCGAGCGCTACCGAGCCGAGTTGGGGGAGCTGGGGGAATAGGGGGGCGGGACAGAGCCGGCGGCTTCGACCCGGAGGCCTATCTGGGCTCGCTCCAGCCGATCGGCTGGAAGCTCGGGCTGGAGAGGATGCACCGCCTGACCAGCCTGCTGGGGATGCCTCAGCACCGCTTCGCCTCGCTGCACGTGGTCGGCACCAACGGCAAGTCCTCGGTTGCCCAGATGACCGCCGCACTGCTCGAGGCGCACGGGATCGGCACCGGCGCCTGCATCTCGCCCCATGTCTCGCGCTGGTCCGAGCGGGTGAGCATCCACGGCGAGGAGATCGCGCGACAGGCCTTCAGCTCCTCGGTGGCTCGGACCGCGGAGGCCGCCGAGGTCGTCAACCGCTCGCTCCCCGAGGGAGAGGAGGTGACCCAGTTCGAGCTCGCCACCGCCGCAGCCTTCGTCGCACTGGCGACCGCGCCGGTGGAGGCCGCGGTGGTCGAAGCCGGACTCGGCGGCCGCCTCGACGCCAGCAACGTGCTGCCCTCCCGGGTCACGGTGCTGACCTCGGTGGGCCTCGACCACACCGAGTGGCTGGGCGAGACCGAGCTCGAGATCGCCGCCGAGAAGCTGGCGGTCCTCCGCGACCACTCGATCCTCGTCGTGGGAGGTCTCGGCAAGGAAGTTGCGGCGCTCGCCGAGCGGGCCGCCGCGGAGCGCGGCGCCAGGCTGGTGCGGGCGCCGGAGGATCCAGGCGCCGGGATCCCGGTGCGGGCAGCCGGCCACTTTCAGCGCCGCAACTTCTCGATCGCCGCCGCCGCCGCCGGCGCCTTTCTCGGCGAGCTCGACCCCGAGCGGGTGCGGGAGGTCGGAGCGGGGCTGCTGATCCCCGGCCGCTTCGAGCAGATCGCCGAGCATCCCTCGATCTTGATCGACGCCGCCCACAACCCCGACGGCGCCGCGGCCCTGGCCGAGGCGCTGGCCGGGATTGCCGCCGGCCGGCCCGTGATCGCCTGCCTGGCGATCCTCGCCGACAAGGATGCGGAGGCGATGCTGGGGGAGCTATCCGAGGCAATCGATCTCCTCTTCTGCACCGAGCTCGACCAGGAGCTGCTGCGAGCCTCGGGAAGGCCCGGATCGACGCCGTGGCCGGCGGCAGAGCTGGCGGCGATCTCCGCGCGGGCGGGAATCGAGTCGGTGGCCCAGCCGGACCCGGCGGCGGCTCTGGAGGCCGCCCGTGCCGAGGCGACCAGTCGCGACGGCCTCTTGCTGGTGGCCGGCTCGCATTACCTGCTGGCCACCGCTCGCGAGTTGCTCGAGCAGGCTCCAGCCGGCTGAGCGCCGAGGCACTCGGCAGGCGCCCTGTGCGACGATTCGCCGATGGATCGCGAGGCCCGCTCGGAGCTGCTCTCGATGATGGGGCTGGTCGCGGCCGTGGTCGCGATCGTGATCCTCGTCTTCTTCGGTGTCGGCTACCTGTTCGGGAGGCTCTTTCTCTGAGCGCGCCGCCGCCGCGGCGCCAGGTTTCGTGACCGACGCGACGAAGTAGACTGCCCGTCCCGCGTCGGCGGGTTTCCCATGCCATCAGCCATCTTCGGGATCACCAACAATGGGCTCAACCTCGCCGTGAGCCTCTTCATCCTGATGCTCGTGGTCGTCTGGCTGGCCCTGATCGTCTACACCTTCCTCGACGCGCGCCGGCGGATTTCCGACCCGGTGCTGGTCGCCTGCGCCACCGCGGCCTCCCTTTTCCCCTACATCGGCACGATTGTCTACGTGATCGTGCGCCCGCCGGAGTTCATCGAGGACGCCCGCGAGCGCGACCTGGAGATGAAGGCCTCGGCGCTGCGGGTGCGCCAGCTGGCCGAGCTCTCCTGCCCCAACTGCGAGTACCCGATCGAGAAGAACTTCCTGCGCTGCCCGCACTGCCAGCGCCGTCTCAAGGACCCCTGCCCGACCTGTGGCAAGCCGGTCGATCCGCGCTGGGCGCTGTGTCCCTATTGCGAGTCCGAGCTGCCCGCCCCCGCCCGCCAGCAGCGCGCCGCGGAGCAGAAGAAGGCAGCCTCGTCCCAACAGCCGCGCCGCCAGGCGCGGGCCGAGCAGGACGAGGCCCGCAGTGAGCCCAAGACGAAGCAGCGGGCCCGGCGCAAGGAGCAGAGCGCCCCGGCCGCCGAGGACGGCGCAGAGTCCGCGTCCGAGCGGCCGAAGGCGAGCGAGCCGCGGCCGCCGTCACGCCGCTCGAAGTCGCAGAGCGCCTCGGGCAAGTCCCGTGAGCGCAACTCCTGATGTCCAGGACGCTGATCCTGGTAAAGCCCGATGCCTTTGGGCGCGCCCTCACCGGAGAGGTGTTGGCGCGCTTCGAGCGAAAGGGCCTGCGGATCGTCGCGCTGAAGCTGATCACCGCCGACGAGTCGATCGCCAACGAGCACTACGCCGAGCACGCTGAGAAGCCGTTCTTCGGCGAGCTGGTCTCCTTCATCACCGGCGGCCCGCTGGTCGCCGCCGTCTTCGAGGGCCCGGAGGCGGTGAGCGCAGCGCGGCAGCTGATCGGCTCCACCAATCCGGTCGAGGCCGCGCCCGGGTCGATCCGCGGCGATTTCGCGCTCGAGGTCACCTTCAACATGGTCCACGGCTCGGACTCCGACGAATCGGCCGTGCGCGAGATCGCGATCTGGTTCCCGGAGCTGGCCTAAGCCAGAGGCCGGTGGAGGTCGTTCTAGCGTCCAGGTCTCCTCAGCGTCGGGAGATCCTGGCCCGGCTGGGAATCGAGTTCGAGGTGGTGCCCCCCGAGGTCGAGGAGCTGAGCGGGGGCGAGCCCCGGGTGCAGATTCCGCGAAACGCGCTGGAAAAGGCGCGGGCCGTCCGCAGGCCCGGGGCACTGGTGATCGGCTGCGACACCGACGTCGTGATCGACGGCCGGGCGCTGGGCAAACCGGGCGACGAGGAGGATGCTCGGGCCTTCCTGGATCTTCTCTCCGGACGCTCCCACGAGGTGCTCAGCGGCCTGGCGCTGACAGGGCCGGGTGAGGGGCAGGAGCGAACTGGCACCTGCTCCTCGCGGGTCAGCTTCCGCGAGGTTCCGGGGGCCGAGGCCGCGCGCTACCTCGCCTCCGGCGAGTGGCGGGAGCGGGCCGGGGGATACGCGGTCCAGGGGCTCGGCTCGACCCTCGTCGCCGCGGTCGACGGCGATATCGCGAACGTGATCGGGCTGCCCGTCGGCCTGCTTTTCGAGCTCGCCCCGGAGCTCTCTCCCTAGTGCGGGTCGACACCCGAAAATCCGCAAATTGGGCACCCCGATTGGTTCGCTAGACTGGGCCGCGCTTCGCCCGATATCGCAACACCCCGCGATCCGTCGGCGGCCCGCCGCCTGCCTGGAAAGCAGGGACCTCACCCATCGCTGTGACCCACCCCAACCATGGGCGTACTCAGTTACCTCACAGGACTCGGCGGCCGCGACATGGCGGTCGATCTCGGCACCGCGAACACCCTCGTCTATGTTCGCGGTCGAGGTATCGTGCTCTCCGAGCCGTCGGTGGTCGCGATCGACTCCCGCAGCGGCCAGGTTCATGCGGTCGGGGTCGAGGCGAAGCGGATGCTCGGTCGAACGCCCGGGACGATCACCGCGATCAGGCCGCTGAAGGACGGGGTGATCGCCGATTTCGACGTCACCGAGCAGATGCTGCGCCACTTCATCCACAAGGTCCACCAAAATCGCTTCGCCCACCCGCGGGTGGTCGTCTGCGTGCCGTCGGGCGTCACCGGGGTCGAGAAGCGGGCCGTCGAGGAGGCCTGCCTCTCGGCGGGCGCCCGCAACGCCTACCTGATCGAGGAGCCGATGGCCGCCGCGATCGGGGCCGGGCTGCCTGTCGGAGAGCCGACCGGATCGATGGTCGTCGACATCGGTGGCGGCACCAGCGAGGTTGCGGTGATCTCGCTCGGCGGGATCGTCGTCTCCCAGTCGATCCGGATCGGCGGCGACGAGCTCGACGAGGCGATCATCAACCACTGCAAGCACACCTACAAGCTGATGATCGGCACCCAGACCGCCGAGGAGGTGAAGCTCGAGGCGGGCTCGGCCTCGCAGCTGGCCGAGGAGGTGCGGGCGGAGATCCGCGGCCGCGACCTGGTCTTCGGCAGGCCGGAGACGATCACCCTGACCTCCGAGGAGATCCGCGAGGCCCTCGACGAGCCGGTCGGGCAGATCGTCGCCGCCGTCAAGGACACCCTCGACCGCACCCCGCCCGAGCTCGCCGGGGACATCATGGACAGGGGCATAACACTGGCCGGCGGCGGCTCGCTGCTGCAAGGGCTCGAGCAGCGCCTGCGCGACGAGTGCGAGATGCCCTGCCAGCTGGCAGAGTCACCGTTGACGTGCGTGGCGGTCGGCTCGGGGATCTCCCTCGAGGAATTCGAAACGATCCACCGCGCGAGCAAGAATTCCGGGCCGCGGCACTTTGCTTAGCTCGCCTTCAACCCGGGTCTCCAACTTAGGTCGTAACCGTGTACCGAAAGCAAGTTCGCCGCCGTAGGGCGGTCCTGGCTCTGCTGGTCGTCAGCTCGTTCGTCCTGCTGACGGTCACCTACGCCCAGACCTCGGGTGGCTTCCAGCGAGGGGTCAGCACCGCCTTCGGGCCGCTTCAGGACGTCGCCGACCGCGCCCTGAAACCGGCCCGCGACCTGGTCAACTGGGTCGATGAGACCTTCGACGCCCGGGGGCAGAACGACCGCCTGAGGACCGAGGTCCAGCAATTGCGACGCCAGGCGGTGGGGGGCGAGGCGGCGCTGCAGGAAAACGCGCAGCTGCGCAAGCTCGTCAAGTTGCGGGCGGACATCCCCTCGGGGTATGAGCAGGCGACCGGACGGGTGATCGCTCGCTCGCCGACGATCTGGTACTCGAGCGTGACGATCGACGTCGGCAGCGACGACGGCGTCCGGGTCAACGATCCGGTGATCGACGGCGACGGCCTGGTCGGCTCGGTCGCCTCGGCCACGGGGTCGACCGCCCAGGTGAGCCTGATAACCGACCCGCAGAGCGCCGTCACCGGGAAGATCGTCCCCAGCGGCGTCCAGGGGGTGGTCAGGCCCGAGATCGGCAACCCCGAGGATCTCTCGATCGACTTCCTCGACTCCTCGAAGCGGGTCGGCAGGGGTCAGACCGTGGTCACCGCCGGGTGGCGCGGGGAGGGCCTTTCCTCCCGCTTCCCGCCGAACATCCCGATCGGGCGGATCACCGAGGCATCGATCGCCGAGCAGGAGGCGAGCCAGACGGTCCATATGCGGCCCTTCGCCGACATGCGGGGGCTCGAGTTGCTCCAGGTCCTGACCGGCGGGAGCCGCTGATGATCGTCACCCCGAAGATCCTCGCCCGCCTCGTGCTGATCGTCTTCGCCGGCGTCCTCCTGCAGCTCTCCTTCTTCTCCCAGGTCGAGCTGCTCCACACCAGCCCGGACATCCTCCCGGCAATGGTCGTTTCGCTCGGGCTGCTGGGGGGGAGCATGACCGGAGCGGTCAGCG
>JBBRHQ010000086.1:0-10547 GCA_038222365.1 Solirubrobacterales bacterium | reverse complement strand
GGAGCCAGCGCGCCCTCGGGGTAGGTCAGCTCGAATACCGGCATCGCGGTCCTTTCGTCGGGAGGACACCACCCTACTCGGGCAATGTCGCGCCTCGACCTCACGAAACTCCGCGCCGGGACGTTTTATTTTGTGACGGCAAGATGAGGAGATTCCGATGAGCACCTATACGACGACGATCGACACACCCCTCGGCGAGCTGCGCCTGTTCGGCGACGCCGAGGCCCTGAGCTCGGTGCAGCTGCTCAGCCTCCACGCACAGCGCAGAGGCTGGATCGAGGACGGGGCGCCGCTGGCCGAGGCGGCAGGCCAGCTCGAGCAGTATTTCTCCGGCGAGCGGCGCGATTTCGACCTGCGCCTCGCCCCTACGGCCGGCACCGGGTTCGAGCGGGCGGTCTGGGGACAGATCGCCGCGATCCCCTACGGCGAGACCAAGAGCTACGGGGCGATCGCCCGGGCGCTGGGGCGTCCCGACCGCGCCCGCGCCGTCGGCGCCGCCACCGGCCGCAACCCGCTGGCGATCATCGTCCCCTGCCACCGGGTGATCGGCTCCGACGGCTCGCTGACCGGCTACGCCGGCGGCCTCCCGGCGAAGCGGACACTGCTTGAGCTGGAGTCGGGCACCCGACAGGAGTCGCTGCTCTGATCGGGCTGTCTACTTGAAATCGCGCGAGCCGAGCGGGAAGACGTCGGCGATCGCGTAGGCGTGGACCCGCGCCGGCAGCGCTGTCCCGGCGGGAATCGCCAGCTCGATCCGGCGGAGGTTGCCGCTCGGCCCCTTCCGATTCGAGGTCAGTGTCCGGTAGTCGAGACTGACCGGCTCCCCGCTCTTCGCGTCGAGGAGCAGGATCGAACCGAGGTGGCGGGCGGCCGGGTAGCGGGCGCCGCGGGCGAGGCGCAGGGTTGCTGTGGCCTCGCCGGCGACGGTTGCGCTCGGCCGCACCAGGCTGAGGCGGGAGAGCGAGAGGCCGGGCGGCCGGCGGTTGGCGGGGCCGCCGCGGTAGCGGTCGCTGAGGAAGGTGCCGCTGGAGGCCAGGGTGTCGGTGGGATTGCAGACGCCGGCGACGTAGAGGTAGAAGGAGTAGTTGGGAACCTCGGCACAGGTGACCTGGCCGTAGAGGCTGGCGCCGGGGTCAAAGCGCCCGTCGGCGCGCAGGCGGCCCCGGAAGTCGAGGCTTCGCAGCGGCACCGGGCCGAAGGAGAACTGCAGGTTGACCTGGCTGGCGTTGAGCATCATCTGGTTGCCGCGGTAGGTGCCCCGAAGCGGGAAGGCGAAGTTGCCGCGGGGGTCGGCGAGGGTGCGGCCGCCGAGGCGGCGCGCCCCGACCACCCACATCAGGATCCTCCCCACCCCGTTGCGGTCCGGCTTGGTCTTTCGCAGGGCGCCGGCGATCAGGTCATAGCTGTCGAAGCCGATCTGGTTGACGCTGGGCAGCAGCGCCGGCAGCGGCAGGGCCAAACGGCTGATCTTCAGCGCCCCGACCCGGTCCTGGCCCACCGTCAGCGGCAGCCGCCCTCCCCCCGGCTCGGTGCGGAAGCGGATCGTCGTGTCGAACTTGCCCGAGTCCGGCGCCGCCGCCCAGTCGCCGGCGACTCTAATCCGGTACCGCGTCCCCGACTTCAGCAAGCCGTCGGGACGGATGAAGAGGAAGTGGCCGTCGCCGGAGAGCTGGGTGTGGAAGCGGAAGGAGGGGCTGGCGTGGACCAGGTCGTTTGGGTCCAACGCGACCATCTTGGCGGCCTTCGTATCGCCGCCCTGGCGGACGATCAGCCGGGTGCCGAGCACGGTCGCCGCCGGGATGCTGCGCTTGGGGCGGCGCTCTGTGGTGCCCCCAGGGGTGACGAAGAAGACGCGGTTAACCGAGTTGCCGAACTCGGGGCCGGGTCGGCGATCGCAGCGGGAGTCGCGACGGTGCAGGCAGTAGTCATAGGGAACGTAGGCGAGGTAGCCGTGCTCGCCGCCGATGTAGATGCCGTGGCGCCCCAGCGCCGGGGAGCCGTTGAGGTCGTTTCGGTCGCGCAGCGCGCCGGAACCTGGGGTGGTGTTATAAGACCAGCGGCGCTCTCCGGTGGCGGCGTCGATCGCGTAGAGCTTGCCGTTGGAGGAGCCGACGTAGACGATCTGCCCGCCGCCGCTCGGCGCCCTGCCGATGACCGGCGAGGAGCGGATCGGGTCGCCGGTGTCATAGCGCCAGATCAGGCTGCCATCGGGGCGAAGCGCGTAGAGCGAGCCGTCGGCGGAGCCGATGTAGATCGCCTTGGTCTGGCCGTGCGAGTCACTCGCGAGCGCCGGGGAGCCGTAGATGTGCTCGCCGGTGGCGTAGCTCCAGCGGTCGGCGCCGGTGGCGGGGTCGAGGGCATGGAGCTGGCGGTCGAAGGCGCCGACGTAGACGGTGCCGTCGCTGCCGATCGCCGGGGATGAGGTGACGTAGCCGGCGACCGTGCGGCTCCACTTCGGCTGCCCGGCGGCGTCGAGGGCGAAGGCGTGGAGGTCGACCGATCCCCAGTAGGTGACCCCGCCCGGTCCGAACGCAGGGGTCGTCCAGACCGAGTTGCCGGCCTGATAGAGCCAGCGCTGGGTGCCGCCGGGGCGGATCGCGTAGGCGCCGCCGCCGGTGTTGCCGGCATAGATCGTCCCGCCCGGGCCGATCGCGACATTGCCCTCCCACCAGTTGACCAGCTGGCCGGTGGCGGGCGGCGCGCTCGCCCGGAAGCGCCAGATCACCCGGCGATTGCGCGGCAGGCGGCGCCCGTCGCCGCGCAGGTGGTAGAGGCGTTCATCGCCCGAGCCAATCGTGATCGGGAAGGTGTGGAGGCGGCTGTCGTAGGCGCCGATCGCCGCCGCCGCGTCGATGATCCCCCCGGTGCGGAGCTTCCAACGCAGGCGCCCGTCTGGGCGAAGCGCGTAGAAGTGGTGATCGGCCGAGCCGACGTAGACGCTGCCGTCGCCGCCGATCACCGGGGTCGAGAAGATCCCCCGGTCGGTCCGAAACAGCCAGGGGTCATCGCCCTCGTAGCGGACCCGGATCGGACTTGCGCCGCTGTTGCGGCTGTCGCGGCGCATCTCCGGCCAGGGCGAGCTCTGCTGGACCGGGACGTCGTAGTGGAAGCCGGCCGGCTTCGGCGCGGCGATTGCGCCCGGCGCGATCAGGCCCAGAACAATGGCCAGCGCCCCGAGGGCCGCCGCGCCCAATCTCCCCATCGATCCGATCGCCCGCGCCATCGCCTACCCCCCCCATTCAACACCCGCGGGCCTCGGACGGCGCGATCAGTCGGCCGGAGCGACCCGCTTCACCGCGCGGCGCATCCCCTCGAGCCACTTCTCGGGATCGGCTCCCTTGACCGCGATGTGGCGGGCCACCTCGGGGTGGGGCAGGAGCAGGAATTTGTCCTGCTTGAGGTCCTCGATCGCCGCGGCGGCCGCCTCCTCCGGGCTCAGCACCCCGCCCGCTTCGAGGATCGCGCCGCCGACCGCGTCCTCGCGGGCGGCGACCAGCATCGCCGTCTCGACCGCCTGGGGGCAGAGGCAGGAGACGCCGATCCCCCGCTCCGCGTAGGTGACGGCGAGCCACTCGGCGACCGAAACGGCGGCGTGCTTGGTCACGGTGTAGGGCATCGCCGAGACCTGGAGGGTGAGCCCGGCCGCCGAGGCGGTGCTGACCAGGTGGCCCTCGCCGCGCTCCAGCATCTCGGGCAGGAGCGCTCGCGCCGCCCAGACGTGGGCCATCACGTTGATCCGCCAGCAGGCATCCCACCCCTGATCGTCGGCCTCCGGGCCGCCGCCGGGGCCGGGGATCCCGGCGTTCGACCAGAAGAGGTCGATCGGGCCGTTCGCGGCCCTCGCCTCGGCGACCAGACCGCTGACCCCCGGCTCGCTGCCGACGTCGGCGCCGATCGCCGTGGCCCCGATCTCCGCCGCGATCTCCGCCGCGATCGCCGCGGCGGCCTCGCCGTTTTGGTCGGAGACGACGACCGCCCCCGCCCCCTCCTCGGCGAAGCGCCGGGCGAGGGCGCTGCCGATGCCGCCGGCGGCCCCGGTGATCACCACGTGTCGACCCTCGATCTTGATCGGCTGATCCTATGGGCTCAGCCGTAGGCCTTGACCCCGAGGACGACCGCGACCACCAGTCCGCCGATCGCGATCGCGACCCGCAGGGTGTCGCCGTCGATCCGCTTCGCGATCCAGGCGCCCGACTGGCCGCCGATCATCGAGGAGATCATGAGGATCAGCGCCGGCCCCCAGTGGACCGGGGCGAGGAAGGCGTAGAAGAGCGCCGCGAGCAGGTTCGCCAGCCCGGCGATCACCACCTTGATCGCGTTCAGCCGCTGGATCGATTCGAGGACGAAGAGGCCGAGAATCGCGATCAGCATGATCCCGACCGCGGAGCCGAAGTAGGCGGCGTAGGCGCCGGCCAGAACCAGCCCCGCGAACAGGTAGGGAGAGCGCTCGTTGCCGGCGTGGCTGACCCTGGGGATCAGCCGCGGCTGGAGCAGCAGCAGGACGCAGGAGACGGCGACCAGCGCCGGGACGATCACCTCGAAGGTGTCGTTGGGAGTGAGCAGGAGGAGCGCCGTGCCGGCCGCGGCGCCGAGCAGGCAGGGGACGCTCATCCGGATGATCCGGGCCCGCTGCGAGCCGACCTCCTCGGAGTAGCCGATCGCCGCCCCCAGCGCGCCGGGGATCAGGCCGACCGTGCTGGTCACGTTGGCGGCGAGCTGGGGGACGCCGATCGCGACCAGGGTCGGAAAGGTGACAAGCGACCCGGCGCCGGCAATCGCGTTGGAGACGCCCGCGAAGGCGCCGGCGGCCGCCAACGCGAGGATCTCGAGCGCGCTCATCGGGCGAGCCAGGCTATCCGGCGCCCCCGCCCGCCGGACGCGTGCCCGTAGGATCGGGGCGATGGCCGAGCCGCTGATCGAGTTCCCCGCCGATGATCCCGATCGCGCCCGGCGCTTCTGGACCGGGGTGCTGGGGGTCGAGCTGGCGCCGCGGGCCGAGGATCAGGGAGCCGGCTGGGAAGCGGATTCGGGCGGCCTGCGCCTCGGGGTGCACGAGCGCGGCCGGGGTCCCGGGGACACCGCCTCGCTGCCCTACTTCGAGGTCGGCGACATGGACGGCGCCCTGGAGCGGGTCGGCGAGCACGGCGGCTCGGTGATCCATCCCGGCGAGCGCTGGTCGATCTGCCGCGACTCGGAGGGCAGCCCCTTCGCGCTCAGCTGTCAGGATCCGGGCCGAACGTAACGTTCCGTGCCCATTGGAGCCCTAAGGTTGCGCTCGGCGGGCAGTTGGCCCGTCGGTTAGGGCGAGTAGTAGAAGGGGTTGGGGAGCTTGAAGGCGCGGGAGGCGTGGCCGCCGGCGAGGTCGCTCTCCTGATCGCCGACGTTGAGGATGATCCGGTAGCCCTGCTTCTCGATCCCGGCCCGGGCGGCGCTCTTGTACTGGGTCAGGGTCTCGCCGCCGGGGTTGAGGGTGAGGCCGCTCCAGCCGGAGTATCCGGCCTTGGTGAGGTTCTGGACGGTGAAGCTCTGGAGCGCGGTCGGCCGGCCGGTGATGAAAAAGACCGCGACCCCTCTCGCCTTCGCCACGTCGTAGAGCCGCAGGGTTGGGGCGATCGCCGGGGTGGTGGCGCTGACCGCTCCCTGGGCGAGCGAGGCGATGATGTTCTTGAACTCGCCGAGGTAGGCGTAGTTGGAGAGCGCCGTCTCGTCGATGTCGAGGACAAGCGCGGGCTTTCGCCAGCGGGCCCTGTGCGTCGCCTCCCTGCGCAGCCGCCACCGGAGGTAGCGCCGCGCCCTCGCGTCGATCGCGGCCAGGTCCTTCTCGTAGGCGCCGGAGTCGTGGTAGGCCTGCAGCAGCGGCGCCAGGTCGCCGGCGCCGGTGCTCGCGGTGCCGGCGACCAGGGGCAGTCCGACCCCGGTCGGGCGGATGCCGAGGATTGGGGTCCCGTCGCTGACCGACGTCCTGCGGATCTGATCGGAGCCGCCGCCCGCCGCCAGCGCAACGGCCCCGGCGGCCAGCGCCCCGGCGAGGAAGAGGAGGATGCCGCGCGCCAGCCGGGCCCGTCTCATGCCGAGCTCGGAACGGCCTGGTGGAGGCGCTTGCCCATCGCCGCCGCGGAGCTCCCGAAGCGCCGGCACATCTGATCGAACTCGCCGCCGCATTCGCCGTAGTGGCGCCGCATCAGCTCGGCCGGCATCAGCAGGGCAGCGGCGAACATGTTCGCTTCCTCCTCGGTCACCGGCAACGGCGCTCGGGTGTCGGCAGGGCTGCCCTCATCCGGATCCACGGTCACCTTACGACAGAAGAGCGATTGCTGGCCGGTGCGGTGCATCACCCAGTGCCCCAGCTCATGGCCGATCGTGAAGCGCCGCCGCGGCGGCCACTGGCGAGCCTCCTCGGCGTTGACCCAGATCTCGCCCTTCGCGGTGAGCAGCAGACCGGAGACGCTGGCGGGATCCGAGACCGGGGAGTTGGGCGCCGTCGTCAGGTCCTCGACGTCGCGGACATGCAGTCCGAAGACCGTGTCGACGATGTCCTCAACCGGGACCGGCAGCGACTCGCCGTCCCAGACGTATGGGGGGACGGCCGCGAGCACCTGCTCGGCGCGCCGCTCGATCGCTGCCTGGTCGATCTGGCTTCGCTCCATCCCCCGAGCATCCTAGTCGCGCTCTCCCCCCCGCGAGGCATGTTCTCCGTCACCGATTCCGAGCCGGCGCGAGAGCTGCGCCCAGGCGCCCAGCTCGCCCAGCGAGGCGGGCCCTGCGCCGCTCCCGGCCTGCTCGCGGACGGCGAGAAGCAGCCGCTTCCTGGCGGCGGGGCGGCGGGCGAGGGAGGTGGCGATCAGGTCGGCCAGCACCCAGTCGCTCTCGCGAAGCGCGAACGCGAACAGCGCCACGGGATCGCGGGGCGGACTTCGGGTCATGGGAGACGGGTCGCGGCGGGGGTCGGATACCTGACCGACGGTCGTCGGGCTCAACCGCCGCCGGTGAAGAGGCGATCGACCTCGGCCGCCTCCGCGGCGGGCTTGGCGGACGCCGCCTTCGGCGCTTCGGCGCTCGACCCCCCCGACCCACCGTCCTCGTATTCGGGCCGCGGGGTGGCGACCCGGGCGAAGACGATCTCCTCCGGGGGCGCCTGGCTCTCGCCGAACTTCTCGCCGGCCTCCCGCAGCGCCTCTGCGGTCGAGCCGACGATCGCCGCCAGCGCCTCCAGCACCCGCCCCGAGACCCCGCCGGAGTCGAGCGAGCCCTGCTCCATCCGGTGGTAGTACTCGGCGACCTTCTCGGTTTGCCCGCCGACCCCGAGCGCCGTCGCCAGCCGATCGACCAGGACGGCGCGCCTCATCCTCGCCCGCTCGCGGAGGCGCGGCAGGAGCAGCGGCCAGGCGCCGGCCTCGCCGCCGATCGAGCGCTCCACCCCCGCCGCCAGCGCCTGCGCCCTGGAGCCCTCGTAGGCGTCGGGGTCCCACCGGCGACCCGGCGAGCGGACCAGGTAGGCGTCGATCAGGGTCGCCAGCTCGTCGCGGTCGGGGCCCTCGACCTTTTCCAGATAGAGGCGCGGGTCGGCCTCGCCGCCGGAACGATGCTCGGCGACGTAGTCGGTGAACAGCTTCTCGAGGTCGGCCATCGCTAGTCCGGGCCGCGAGCGTCGGCGAGCAGCTTCCTCAACCGCTCGCGGAATCTCTTCGCTATCTGGTGCACGTTCGCTTCGCTCATCGGCTGGGTCAATCCGTCCCTGCAGGACATGTTGACCTGCTCGGCGGCCTGCTTCGCGGAGAAGCCATCGAAGACGTAGAACCCGACCGTGGCGCGATGGGGACGGGAGAGCTCGCCGAGGGCCTGCTCGATCACCGCTTCGGTGTCGATCGCGCCGCTGAAATCGCCCTCGATGGGGCGCACGCCGCGCCCGTCTTCCTCGGCGTCGCCCTCCTCGGCGAGCGGCAGGGTCGCCTCGTCCGGTCGGGCGCGGTGGTAGTCGGCGACCCGCCGCTTGGTGATCGTCTGCAGCCATTTGACGAACTCGCCCACCGAGTTTCCGTCGAAGGCGGACTTCAGGGCGCTGATGAAGACCTCCGAGGCGACGTCGTCGGCGTCCTCGTAGGGGACCTTGATCAGGATCCTCCGCCTCACGTCGTCGTAGCGGCGGAAGGCGAGGACGCCGAGGGCGGCGCGCGCCGCGTCGTTGTGGCCGGCGTCTCGCGCGGTGGCGATCTCGGCGATCAGCTCGTCGTCGGAGAGGCGGGCAAGCTCGGCTTCGTTCTTAGGGCGAAAGTTCAAATAGAGCCTCGTGGCCAGGTCGGGAGGGAGATGCTCGACCTGACGACGAGCGTGCTTCCCCAACTGAACTCGAACAGCCTAGCGTTCGTATCGGATGGCACTTTTGCGGGCTATACTTGATCCAGTATGAGCGCGCGCAGACCAGAGCGGGCAGAGTCGGACCTCGGGGTCAGGCTGCGCCAGGAGCGCGAGAGGCGAAAGGTGAGCCAGAGCGCCCTCGCCCGGCGCACCGGGATCCCGCAGCCGGCGATCAGCCGGATCGAGCGCGGGTGGGAAGCCCCCTCGGTGGAGCGATTCCAGCGCCTGATCGCGGGCCTCGGGCTCCGCCTCGATCCCAGCCTCGTCCCGCTGGCGACCCAGAGGGGCGACCCGAGGCACCGCGAGGCGGTCAGCCGGATGACGCCCGGGGAGCGGATCGAGCAGGCTGCCGCGTGGAGCGGCTTCACCGCCGAGTTGCGCGGGCGGGCATCGCAGCGGTGACGGCGGGCGCCCCCGGCGATCCGGGCCGGGAATCCCTGGCCGATCGTCGCGACGCATCGCCGCAACGGATCATCGAGACGCTGCTCGAGGGCGGAGTCGAGTTCGTGATCATCGGCGGGGTCGCCGCGATCGCCCACGGAGTGCAGCGGACAACCCGGGACGTCGATGTCCTGATCGAACCATCGGAGGAAAACCGGCGCCGGGCGATCTCGGCCCTGGTCGGCCTCGGAGCCGAGGAGTTCCTCCCCGCGACGAAACGCTGGGTCGCCGTTTCCGAGCGGGCCGACCCCGACTGGCTGCTGCGAGAGCCACGCTTCTTCGACAGCGTCGCGGGCGCCATCGACATCTGCAACGCGATCGAGGGCGTCCCTGAATGGGCGGTCGCCCATCCCCACTCGATCGAGGTCGAAGCATTCGGAAAGCGGTTCCTGGTCCTCGACAAGGACACGCTGATCCGCAGCAAGCTCGCAGCCGGTCGCGACAAGGACCGCGCCGACGTCACGGAGCTCGGCCAGATCTGAGCACCGGTGCCGGGCGCCGGGACGCCTGTCAGGAGTCCCCCGCCGCATCCGACCCTGGCCGCATGTGGGTGATCACAACCACCGGCTTCTACAGCGTGGTCGAGCACCGGCGCGATCCCGAGCGGCTGATCATCCGCGCCCGCGCCAGGGAGGACATCGAGGCCCTGCGGCAGTGGATCCCGGCCATCGAGCCGCGCTCTGACCCGGCCGCGGACTACCGCTGGCGGGCGGTCGTCGCCAGGGCCGAATGGGTCGTCGCCGTCGCCCAGATCGCCGGCGAGGTCGACTACCCGAACTTCAAGACGGCGGTTGCGCAGCGCCAGGGCGCCGCGCGCGCCTGCCACTACACCGAGGTCTGGCAGACGCTGCGCCGGATTCAGCGGGAGCCGGCCGGGTGATCTCCCTGACCCTCCCCGGGCCCTCGCGGACGATCATCGTCGAGCCGGTCGAGCAGCCGGCGACCCCGGTGCCCCCGCGCCGGCCCGAGCCCGCCCCGGAGCCGGCGCCCGAACCGCAGCGACCCACCCGCAGGCCGCGGCGGCGGCCGGAGCGCGAACCGGCCCGGAGCTGCGGCGATCCCGGGGGCCTGCCGGTGTGAGCGGGGCCCCGGTCGTCCCCGGGCGCATCCACGGGGTGCGGATCTGGACGGTGACCGTCGCCACGGGCTCGATGGCCCTCTGCGGCCTGAACGGATCGGCCTGGACGGCCGGCGGCGAACCGACCCGCGCCAAGTGCAGCCGGTTCACCCGGAGCTTTGGCTGCCGGGGCCGGCCCGGTCATGCCCCTGGGCCGGCGTGCAGCTGCGGGCTCTACGCTATGCACCCCTGGCCGGAGCAGACCTCGCAGGTCGCCCGCTCGCTGCTCGGCACCGAAATCTCGATCCCGGTGATGGGGATAGTCGAGGCCTGGGGCCGAGTCGAGGTCCACGAGGACGGCTTTCGCGCCCAGTACGCACGGCCCCACGCCCTCGTCCTGATCGGCGGGTCGCTGCCACCCGACTACGCCGAGATCCTCGCCGTCCTGGCCAGGACCTACGGGGTCGGCGTGCTGCGGGCCGACGATGCGGGATCCGTGGCCGGCTACTGCGCCGAGCGGGCTCCGGGGATGGACCCGGGCACGGTGGGGCGGTTGCTGCGATCGCCGGCAGCGCCCATGCCCGACGCCGAGCAGGGTGCAAGCCCCCCGAAGCCCGGCGCCGTCGCCAAGCGGGCGGGCGAACTCGCCTTCAACCTCGGGTTCGTGATCCTGGCGATCCTCTGGTACGGGTTC
>JBBRHQ010000085.1:0-10631 GCA_038222365.1 Solirubrobacterales bacterium | reverse complement strand
GCAAACCGACAGCAGCCTGAGCGCGCTGAACGGGTCCAAGGACTACGTCGTCCATTTTGCCGCGGGCCAACTTCCGCCTGTGAAGGCCTTCTGGTCGCTGACCCTCTATGACGGCGACGGCTTCTTCGTTCCGAACCCGATCGACCGCTACGCGATCAACGACCGCACCGACCTCGACTACAACCCGGACGGGTCGCTGAATCTCTACTTGCAGAGCACGCAGCCGACCGACCCCTCGCAGGCGAAGAACTGGCTGCCATCGCCGGCGGGAGCCTCGTTCAGGTTGACGATGCGCCTCTATCAGCCGTCCAGGGCTCAGATCCCCGGGATCCTCGACGGCAGCGGCTGGGACCCGCCGACCGTGACCAAGACGCCCTAACCGGGATGCAAGGGGTCTGAACGTGGACGAATACCCGCTGACCCTGAGGACCGTGGTCGAGCGCGCCGAGCGCTTCCACCCCGGCCGCGCGGTCGTCTCCCGCCGGCCCGACCGCAGCCTCCACCGGACCACCTACGGCGCGATCGCCGAGCGCTCCCGCAGGCTCGCCGGCGCCCTCGGCGAGCGCGGGATCGGCCATGGCGACAGGGTCGCGACCCTGCTCTGGAACCAGCCGGAGCACCTCGAGGTCTACTTCGGCGTCCCGGCGATGGGCGCCGTCGTCCACACGCTGAACCCGCGGCTTCACCCCGACGAGCTCTCCTACATCGTCAACCACGCGGAGGACCGGGCGATCATCGTCGACGAGACGCTGCTTCCGGCGCTGGATTCGTTCCGCGACACACGCGAGTTCGAGCAGGTGATCGTCGTCGCGCACGCCGGAGCCGCAGCCGAGGGAGCGGTTGACTACGAGCAGCTGCTGGCCTCCGCCGAGCCCGCGGAGTGGCCGGCGCTGGAGGAAAGCCAGGCCGCCGCCATGTGCTACACGTCGGGGACGACCGGGCGGCCGAAGGGCGTCGTCTACTCGCATCGCTCCTCCGTCCTGCACTGCCTTGGCGCCTCCCTGCCCGACGCGCTCGGGATATCCAGCCGCGAAACGGTCCTCCCCGTGGTGCCGATGTTCCACGCCAACGCCTGGGGACTGCCCTACGCGGCGGCCTTCTGCGGCGCCGGCCTTGTCTTTCCAGGGCAGCACCTCGACGCGGAGAGCGTCCTCGACCTGCTCGAGGGGGAGCGGGTGACGATGACCGCGGGCGTGCCGACCGTCTGGATGGCGATCCTCGGGGCGCTCGACGCCGAGCCCGATCGCTGGGACCTCTCGGCGCTGCGGAGGATGGTGGTCGGAGGCGCCGCCGTGCCGCAATCGATGATCGAGGGCTTCGACCGGCACGGCCTCGGCGTGCTGCAGGCCTGGGGGATGACCGAGACGAGCCCGCTCGGCACCGTTTGCCATCCCTCACCCGGGCTCGAGCAGGACTCGCCCGAGCAGTACTCCTACCGGGCCCGCCAGGGAGTCGCCGTGCCCCTGGTCGAGATCCGGGCCCGCAACGAGGATGGCGAGATCCCCTGGGACGACGAGACGATGGGCGAGCTCGAGGTCCGAGGCCCCTGGGTCGCCGGCGGCTATCACGGCGGCGAGGGCTCCGAGAAGTTCACCGGCGACGGCTGGTTCTCCACCGGGGACGTCGTCACGATCGATTCGGGGGGCTGCATCAAGATTTGCGATCGCTCCAAGGACCTGGTCAAGTCCGGCGGCGAGTGGATCAGCTCGGTCGACATGGAGAACCTGCTGATGGCGCACCCGGCGGTCGCCGAGGCCGCGGTGATCGCTGTTCCCGACGAGCGCTGGGGGGAGCGCCCCGTTGGGGTGGTCGCGCTGGCCGAGGGCGCCGAGGCGAACCCCGAGGAGCTTCGCGAGTACCTCTCCTCTGACTTCGCCAGATGGCAGCTGCCCGAGCGCTTCGAGATCGTCGATGCGATTCCCCGGACGGCGACCGGCAAGTGGAAGAAGACCGAGCTCCGCTCGCAGTTCGTCGTCGACTGACCGACAGGCGATCGATCAGTCGACGTTCTTCCACCGACAACGCTAAGTACGTGAGGGGCGAGTTCGGCCGCTGGATCGGGATCTTCGGCGCCAGCCTCAACATGATCCTGATGCTGCTTTGGCTGCCGGGGGCGCCGTTCCTCGCCCTGGCGTTCTTCGGAATCGGCATCCTGGTCGTCTACGGCCTGCTCGCTTACGGCGGCCGTAAGGGCGCCTAGTGCGGACCAACCCCAAGTACCGCGGACATCTCCGGGTCAGATAGCAGCACCTTGAAGTCGCTCGCCCCGAAAAAGGCGCTAGGAACGCTGGGCGGACTCGTCCAGCAGACCGGCCGCGCGGCCGGCCGCAACTGCCTCGGCGCGCGAGGAAACGCCCAGCTTCCGGTATATCGCCTGCGCCTGAGTCTTGACCGTGTTTTGGGATACGACGAACTCTTCAGCGATCTCCCGCAGGGAGAGATGGGTGGGCAGGTACCCGAGGACGCGTAGCTCGGCTCCCGTGAGCCCCGGCTCGTCAGCTCCGACCTCGGCCAGTCGAGCGGCCTCGGCTTCCGCAGCCCCCAGCCATTGCCGCACCAGCGGCGAGTCTCCCGGCCCCCTGATCAGCTTCCTGGCCCGCCCCAATTGAGGATTCGCCTCGGCGGAATCGGCGAGCCGGAGGAACGCCCGTGCCAGCAGCAGGCAGGACTCCGTTTCGAACCACGGCGGCATCTCCACGCAGCGCGCCAGCAGCCGCGCGGCCCGAGCGGCGTCTGTGCGGGCGCGCGATGTGTCTCGCGGCGCGAGCACCAGCGCCGACGCCGCAATCGGCAACGCTGCGGCCGGGTATTCGCCCAGGTTGGAGCGCCCGACCTGGGCGCGCGCTTGGGAGGCGAGAATCTCGGCCGTTATCCGGTCGTCCTCGCCCAACGCCAAGACAGCGAGCTGGGCGAGGCAAATCACCTGCACCATCGGGGCTGACACGGCGGCCTTGCGCGAGCCTTCTTCAAGCGCCGCCTTCGCCGGTTCGAAATCACCCGAAAGCGACAACGCAATCCCTTCCAGCATCAGGCAGAGCGCCTGCCAGGGCGAGTGCTCGGGCTCCAGCCCCTTCGCCAGCCGAGCATCGTCGAGCATCCGTGTCAGTCCCTCGCGGCCGATCTCCGCCCGGGCTGTCATGACGGCCGCCGCGTTCGGCCCCTTCTCGGGCCGCGAGAGCGATCCGCCGTCGGCGTGGGCGGCGGCTCGTAGAAAGCGCTCGGCATCGGCGCCCCGGCCGGCGATCAAGGCGCTGTGGAAGGCTGCGAGAGCGAGCAGAGGGACGGCGCAGGTCTGCTCCTCGGTGAAGCGCCCCAGCCATCCAAGCATCGTCGAGTTCCTTCCGCGGGCGGTGTACTCGGGAATCAGGCCCCAGATCAGCCCCCCGGCGCTCACCACGTCGCCGCCCGCGATCGCGTGCTCGATCGCCCGGTCGTGATCGTCGTGCTCCGCGAACCAGGTGCTGGCTCGCAGATGCAGAGCGGCCTCGGCACCCGGATCCCTGCGGCCCAGCTCCCGGGTCAACGCAGTTGCCAGGAGCCCGTGGAGGCGGAACCATTCTCCCTTGCGGTCGAGCGGCATGATCAGACGGTTCGAATCGGATAATTCCGCCAAGATCCGGTCCGAGCCGGACCGCTCCAGCATCGCGTCGCACAGCTCTCCACAGAACCGGTCGAGGACGGCGATCTTCATCAGGAATTCCAGCTGCTCTTCTGGGAAATGGGAGATGAATTCGTCCCTGAGGTACTCAGCGACCACCCGGTCGTCACCGGCGAATGAAGCCACGGCCTCTTCCGCATCCGCTCGATCGACGAGCGAGAGGCCGGCGAGATAGAGGGCCACCGGCCACCCTTCCGTCTTCGAGATCAGCGCCTCCAGCTCCGCCTTGTGGACCGTTAGACCCAGATGCGCAAACAGCTCGGCGGCGTCATCCGGCGTCATCGCCAGGTCGTCGATCCCCAGCTGAAAGAGCCGGCGATGGGCGCGCAGCCGGCCCAGCGGCAGGCGCGGTGACGACCTGCCCGCCAGGGCCATCTGGGCCCCTTCCGGGAGGCAGTCGCGGACTGATTCGATCACCTCCATCGACTCGGCGGAATCGAGCAGATCGACGTCGTCGAGTACGAGCACCGGGCTGGCGGAGGCGGCGGCCAACCCGGCCGCCAGGCGGGGAACCACCGCGCTCAAATGCGGCATCGGCTCCTTCAGCAGCGCCAGGGGCTCCGCGGCCGCCGGCTCGATCTCCGCCAGGGCCTCGACGATCGCCGTGAGCAGCGCGGCGCCGTCGCTCTCCGCCCTCCCGAGATCTACCCAGGCAAACGAGCGTTCGTCAGCCGCCGCCCATTCCGAAAGCAGGGTCGTCTTGCCGTAGCCCGGCGGCGCCGTCAGCAAGACCAGCGATGCGTCAGCAGCCTCCTGGATCCTCGCGAGCAGCTGCGGCCGCGACACCATTCCGGTCCGGAACACCGGCGGCTCGTGCCTAAAGCCGACCCGTGCCTCGAACTCGGCAAGAGCCGGGCTTGGTCTAGTGGTACGTGTGCTCAATTGGCTGATTGTGCTGGTGCGCACGACCCCGGCATCGCCCAGCGCGCGCGATGCGAAACTCTAGCGGTTGCCCGACGCTGGGCGGTGCGGGGGCGATTCCGGATCGCTTTGGTCGTCGATCACCCCCATCGGATGATGCCGTTCCCCTCAGCACCCCCTAGCTTGACGATGTCGGGCCGTATCAAAGGGGGGGCTGCCGGTCGCGGACCTCTCGGCCGGCGGGCTCCCGATTTCGACCGGATCCGATAGGACTCCAATCGATGGCAAGCAACGGCAAGCCCCCTGACTCCGATCTGCTCGGCCTCGAGGTCACCGCGATCGCGATCGGACCGGTCCTCGGGGTCCTCGCGGCGTTCTTCCTGATCGGACCGGTGGCGGGGATCGTCCTCCTGGTCGCGATCGGGGGGATCGGCGGGTACCTGGCATACAGACGATTCGGCAAAGATCGGAGTGGCGGATGAGCAAGCACCTGCAGATCGACGAGAAGACCCGAGACTGGGTAGGGACACGCTTCCTGACCAGCGAGGCCCCCGACAACGAGTTTCCGACCGAGGGCATGCCCGCTGTCGAGGCGATGCGGCTGCTCGGCGAGGACCTTGCGTTGGAAGGGGAGCCGCAACGAAACCTCGCCACCTTCGTCACCACTTGGATGGAGCCCGAGGCACAGCGGGTGATCACCGAGAACCTGTACCGCAACTTCATCGACCACGCCGAGTACCCGATCTCCGCCGAGATCGAGCAGCGCTGCATCCGAATGCTCGCTGATCTCTTTCATGCCCCGGGGAAGACGACCGGCTGCCGAACCCAGGGCTCCTCAGAGGCGATCATGCTCGGTGCGCTCTCGCTGAAGTGGAAATGGCGCGAACGCCGGAAGGCCGCGGGCAAGCCCGCCGAGGCGCCGAACCTCGTCTTCGGTGGCGACGTGCACGTCGTCTGGGAGAAGTTCTGCCGCTATTTCGACGTCGAGCCGCGGATCGTCCCGCTGAAGGAGAGCAAATACACGATCGGCCCCGATGACGTCGAGCCTCACGTGGACGAGAACACGATCGGCGTCGCCGCGGTCCTCGGGACCACCTTCACCGGTCACACGGACGACATCGTCGGGATCAATGAGATGCTGGTCGGGCTGAAGCGGGAAAAGGAGCTGGACGTCCCCCTCCACGTCGACGCGGCCAGCGGCGGCTTCGTCTGGCCATTTCTCTACCCCGACTCCGAATGGGACTTCCAGCTCGGGCAGGTTCGCTCGATCAACGTTTCGGGCCACAAGTTCGGCCTCGTCTATCCGGGAATCGGCTGGCTGATCTTCCGCGAGACCTCCGATCTCGCCGAGGACCTCGTCTTCTATGAGAATTACCTCGGCAAGACCGACGCCACCTTCACCCTCAACTTCTCCACCGGTGCCGCGATGGTCCTGGCGCAGTACTACAACTTCGTACGCTTCGGCCGGCCGGGCTACACCTACATCATGCAGACCATGCAGGAGAACGCCAGGGCGCTGGCCGAGGACCTGCAGAAGATGGGCAAGTTCGAGCTGATCGGGGCGGATGAGGAACAGCTCCCGCTCGTCGCCTTCAAGCTGGCCGAGGAGCGGCCCTACGACGAGTTCGACATCGCCTGGCAGCTGGCTGCCGAGCGCGGTTGGATGGTTCCCGCCTACACGCTCCCTCCGAACGCGCAGGACGTCAAGATCATGCGGGCCCTGGTCAAGGAGAACTTCAGCAGGGCGCAGGTGACCCGGCTGGCCGGCGACATCGCGCAGGCCCTCGAAACGCTCGAGGAGAAGGGTGGGGCCCATCCCTCCGAGCGCAAGCAGGTCAAGACCGGCACCGGCTACTAACGGCCGACGGAGGCCGGCCGCCTGCGCCGGCCTCCGTCGCCCGGCTCCATCTCAGGCTCTTGGCGCTGCCTCATCCTCCTCGCCGTAGACGACGATCCCGTAGACAATCCAGCAGCAGAGGAAGAAGATTCCCAGCGACCACCAGGGGTAGCTGCCGCCGATCGAGAGCAGGGCCCCGATCGCACCGATGCTGCCGCCGATGATCCCGATCACCCGGCCGTAGGTGTTGCCGGCAAACAATGAGAAGCCGCCGGTGAGCTGGATCACCCCGAGGATGATCAGAACCCAACCCAGCGTGTTGAGGTTGGTGAGTATGTACCTGGTGTCGTTCGTGTAGATGTTGGCTCCATCGATGGCGCCAATCCCGTAGATGATGTTGAGCGTGCCGACGATCAGCAGCAGGATCGCCGCGAACACGACTCGGCCTGCACCTCGCATATAGCCTCCTTCGGTCGATTCGCCGCTCTTCCGCGGCCGTTACGCGCGCCGAGCACCCAGCGTTTTCAGTTGAGAGCAGGGACGTGGGTGATGATATGCAGGGGATCAGGCGCGATCACCACCCGGATCGGGTGATCGTCGAGTTGCCTGATCCCGGGCTCACCCGTCTGGTTCCCGGCCGTCACGACGGCCACAGATCACCTCGATCAGGTGAAGACCCGCCCCGGTGAGATTGGAACCATCAGCGGCTGGAAGCTTCGGTCTGCGGTCAGGTCCTGCGGGTGCAGCCGCTCATCCGCCAGGGCAAGGCCGCCCGCAGAACCGCGTCACGGAGCGGGGCCGCTCAGGGGGTGCTCGATCAGCGCGATCGCGGCGGCCTAGGGGATCGTGGGTGAGGGTCGCTGTGCTCGATCGCCGCCACGTCACCGTCCTCGTCCTTGGCCAGGAACATCAGGTCCATCAGGCGGACGACGTCGTGCTCGCGCAGGCAAGGAAGCTCCTCGACGATCTCGCCGAAGAGCCTGACTTCTGGAAGCTCCGCGAGATTCGAGCACCTGGTCCGGGACCGCCCTCTTGGTCGCCTGCTTGCGAGGCGCTGGCTTGGGTCCCTGGGGAGTTCGCCGAATCGCTCGCGAAGAGCCCAACCGAGGAATATCCATGGAACTGCCTAAGCGGTGGTCGCCACGCTCGGTTCGATTCGTCCGAGACCTGACCTAGGCTTGGGGCATCCTCTTCCGCCTGACCACTGCGGAGCTAGCGCTGCTGGTGTTCGGGGTGATCCTCGGTGCGACCGCGCTCGGAGCGTTTCTTGGCCGCCGTGTCAGCCATCTCTCCGAGAGCCTCAGCGAGCCCTTTGGCGTTCTGCAGGCGGCGCTGCTCGGGCTCGTCGGGCTGATCCTCGCATTCGGGCTGTCGCTTGCACTTTCGCGCTACGAGTCTCGCCGCGCCGCGGTCGTCGACGAGGCCAACACGATCGGCACCACGTATCTGCGCGCCCAGACCCTGGCCGAGCCGGATCGAAGCCGCTCTTTGAAGCTACTCGTCGCCTACGCCGGGAGCGCGATCCGTCTCTCCGAGTACGTCCCGGGGAGTGCCACCGAGAGCACAATCACCGGGTACGAGGGCCAGCTCCAGCGCCGCCTCTGGGGGCTGGCCGGAGAGGTCCTCGACGCGGCGCCGACGGCAAGTGCGCCGCGGCTCTATGTCGAGACATTGAACGAGATGTTCGACGCGCAGACCACCCGGATCGCCGCTCTCAACAATCAGGTTCCCAGCGCGGTCCTGCTCCTTGAGATACTCGGCGCGTCTGTGGCTCTCGGGCTGCTCTCCGCTTACCTGGCGCTGGTCGGCCGGGGTCTAGCCGGGGTGCTTCTCGCCTCGGTGCTGGTGGCGATCCTGCTCCTCGTGACGATGGACCTTGACCGGCCGACCCGTGGCCCGATCGAAGTCCCAGACACGGCAATCAAGCAGCAGTACAAGTCGATGAAGCTGCCGCCCGCGGCAGCGGCACCGAGCCCCGCCGTGGTTAGCCGGTGAAGAAGGCCCAGCTGAGCTCCCCCACGGTCGAATCAGGTCGTTGATCTGGCAGAGGCCTGGGTGGGAGCCATAGAACCGAGGTTCATCCGGAAGGAGTGATGCGCAGCCCCGGCGACCGCGCATACGATCGCGCCCTGGGCTGATCAGTGCTCTCGACCGATCAAATACTCACCGGGCTCGGCCTGGTGATCGTGCTGGCGATCACCTCACGCCTGCTGGCCGACCGTCTGAGGCTGCCGGCGATCGTGCTGCTGCTCCCAGTCGGTTTCCTGGCCGGGGCGATCACCGACGACGTCCACCCCGACAAGCTCTTCGGGGACACCTTCACCCCGCTCGTCGACCTCGGGGTCGGCCTGATCCTCTTCGAGGCGGGGCTGCGACTGCGGCTGAGCGAGCTTGGCGAGGGGATTCGCGGAGTGGTCGCGCGTCTGATCTCGATCGGCACCGTCCTCACCATGGGAGGAGTGACCATCGCCGTGAAGCTGATCTTCGGCCTCAGCATCGGCGTTTCGGCGGTGCTCGGGGCGATCCTGGTGGTCTCTGGCCCGACCGTCGTGCTGCCGCTGCTGGCCTTCGTTCGCCCGGCCGACCGAGTTCGTTCCGTCCTCAAGTGGGAGGGGACGCTGATCGACCCGATCGGGGCGGTGCTGGGGGTGGCCGCGTTCGAGCTCGTCCAGGCCGGCGCCGGGACCGACCAGCCCTTTCATCCCGGTCAGGTTCTTGGCGGGCTGGCGGTCGGGGCCCTGGTCGGGCTCGCCGCGGCCATGATCCTGCAATGGCTGCTGGGCGCCCTGCAGCGCTCAGCCCCCCGGCAGGGGATCGCGGCGGCCCTGATGCTCGTTGCGGCGGCGCTGGTGGGAGCCGACCTGCTGCGCGAGGATGCGGGATTCGCCGCAGCGACGGTGATGGGCCTCGCTCTAGCGAACCAGCACCGGCTCGACGTCTCCCAGATCCTCGAATTTCACGGGACCCTGGTAAGCCTGCTGATCGGCATACTCTTTATTCTGATCGCCGCATCGGTCCAACCCTCGCAGGTGAGCGGCGTGCTGGTGAAGGGTCTGGGCTTGACCGCGGTGATCGTCGCCCTCATCCGGCCGCTGGTGGTGGCGCTCGCGACCCGGAGATCCGGCCTCACCATGCGCGAGCGGGCCTTCATCGCCTGGATGGCCCCCAGGGGGATCGTGGCGGCGGCCACCGCCTCCGCCTTCGGGCTCTCGCTGACCGCCGCGGGGATCGGCGGGGCGGACGAGATCCTTCCGATTGCCTTTGTCGTCATCTTCGCCACGGTTGTGCTCTACGGACTCACCGCGGCGCCGGTCTCACGCCTGCTCGGGGTGGCCGGCGCCGGCGCTCCGGTGGTGCTCGTCGTCGGCGGACACGCATGGGCAAGGCAGCTTGCCAATGCGCTGAAGGGCGCCGGCCTCGGCATCCGCCTGTGGACGGGAAGGCCGGCGGAGCAGGAGGCGGCGCGCCGGCTGGGTCTAGACGCCGGGCATGCTCAACTGGGGGTCGATCTCGAGAGCCGCGAGGCGGAGCTGGAGGAGGTCAGCACGGCGTTGCTGATGACCGACAGCGACGACTTCAACGCGCTCGCTGCCTTCGAGCTTCGTCGCGAGCTCGGCAGCGACCGCGTCTACAGGCTCGCGCCGCGCGGAGAGGCGCTGGACCTCGTTCCCACCTATGCGGAAGGGGGAATCCTCTTCTCGGAGAAGCTGACCTTCGAGGAGCTGAGCCGCCGCTTCGACTCGGGCGCGCGGATCGTCGAATTGAGGATCGGGGAATTCGAGCAGCCGGTGGAGGCAGGGACCCTGACACCGCTCTTTCTCGTCACCGCCGACAACCGCCTGCGGGTCGTCACCGCCGCCGCCGGCGTCGACTCGGAGCCCGGGGGCAGGGTCCTCTGCCTCGCCGGTTAGGCTTGGGCCCACCGAGGACCCGAGAAGGTGAAGCCCACCGGCTACGAGCCGTGAGCCCCGCTCGCTCCCGCAGCGATCAGGTCCTCGGGATGGAGCCACTCGTCGGCGAGGGGGACTCCCCCGGCTCGCTGGATCGCATCGCGGAAGGGGATCGCCCAGCGGTGCTCGATCAGCGCGATCGCGGCCGAGTCCCCCTCGGGGATCGCGTCGGCCAGGTACCAGGCGTCCGCGGCGTCGAAGGCCGCCCCGTCCTCCATCGCCGCGGCTCCGGCGAGCGCTCCGGCCTCGGCGCCCTTCTCGCCCGCAGCACCCAGGCCGAGGAGCGCCCCGGCAATCGCGCCGAAGGCCATCGCCTCCTCCTGGG
>JBBRHQ010000084.1:0-10640 GCA_038222365.1 Solirubrobacterales bacterium | reverse complement strand
CTCGACCTCGAAGCAGCGATCGCCGAGATCTCGGCCGCGACACCGAAGGCGAAGGGGCGCAAGGGCGAGGCGAAGCCCAAGGGCCCGGCTAGGAAGCCGGCGACGACGACCGGCTGACCCAGGCCGCCGGCTGTCCCGTCGAGGCATCCGCGGCCGCTGCGATCCTGCGGCCCTCGATGCGGCGGGCGACGAGGCAGCTGCGAGTCTTCGACGGTGAGGTCGAGCTGCGGGTGCGCCGCTCGACCCGGGCCCGGCGGGCGCGGATCCGGGTGGGGCCGGGGTGCCCGCCGGAGGTCGTCGTCCCGCAGCGGATGAGCGAGCGGGAGGTGGACAGGGTGATCCGCGAGCACCGCGACTGGATCACCGAGAAGCTCGCCTGGGCTCGGGCCGAGGCCGCGCGAACCCCGAAGCTCGGACTCGAGCGACCCGGGGTCGTCTGGCTGGCCGGCAATCCGGTCTCGATCGAGCTTCGCGAGCACGGGAGGGCGGTCGCCGAGCTCAGCGAGGGCCGGTTGGTAGTCGGCGGTCCGGCCGACGGCGCCGAGGCCGCCATCGGCCGCTGGTACCGGCGCGAGGCGCGCCGGCGCCTCGCGCAGCTCACGTCGCGCGAGGCGGAGGCGCTCGGGGTGCGGCCTGCGCGGATCTCGATTCGCGACCCGCGCACCCGTTGGGGCTCCTGCAGCGCCACGGGAGCGATCTCCTACTCGTGGAGGTTGGTCATCTGCCCGCTCCCGGTGCTCGACTATGTCGTCGTCCACGAGCTCTGCCATCTGCGTATCCACGACCACTCGAAGGCATTCTGGGAGCTTCTCTCCAGCGCCCGCCCGGAATGGCGCCAGCAGGCCGAGTGGCTGCGCAGCCACTCCCTGGAGATCGGCGGCTACGCTCCGCGGGCGTGCTGATCCGGCGAACAAGCCCAGCGGACGCAGCCGCGATCGCCACCGTCTATGGCGCCGGGGTGGCAGAGGGTGCGGCGACCTTTCAGGCGACACCGCTGGAGGCATCGGCGTTCGAGCAGCGGATCCGCGCCGGGGAGCTCTTCCTCCTCGCCGAGGAGGACGGGGCCGTGGCCGGCGCGGGGTGGGTCAGCGACTACGACCCGGTCCACGACTATTACTCCGGGGTCGGGGAGGCGACCCTCTACGTCGACCCGCGCCACCGCCGCAAAGGCACGGGGCGAGCGCTGCTCGAGGCTCTCGGCGCCGGCGCCCGGGCCGCCGGCCGCCACAAGCTGGTGGCGAAGATATTCGCCACCAACCAGCCCAGCCTGGAGCTGTTCAGCGCCTGCGGCTACCGCCAGGTCGGCACCCACCGTCGCCACGGCGAGCTCCGGGGCGAATGGATCGACGTGATCGTGGTCGAGCGCCTCCTGAGTGGCGGCTGAGCACTCCTCTCAGCGGATCAGCCTGGCGCGGAGCGCCACCCGAGCGTCGTTGCCCGTGTAGCGCCAGTCGGTGGAGCCGAAGCCGTTCACCCCGGCGTCCGGGTTGACCACCACCACCGTGATCCTCTCGAAACGCCCTGGACGGTCGAGCCACACCTTCAGTCGGCCCCGGCGCCGCTTTATCGCCAGGTCGGTGACCACGGTGCCGTCGGCCTGGCCGCCGATCCGGCCGACCACGGCGAGCGCCGTGGCGACCCCAGGCTTCCCGGCGGCCTCGACCCGCAGGCCCCTGGCGGTGGCGGGCTTGACCCGCAGCAACCGGTAGGTCGTGTGGTCGAGCACCCTGTGGCGGGTGATCCCGTCGGTCCGCAGGCTCCCCTGGCGCTCGACGTCGGGATAGAGGTCGCCCTCGGGGAAGGCGGTGGCGGTTCTCCACTCGGGGAGGTCCCTGGCGAAGCGGGCGAAGTCGAGGGGGAAGTCCGAGGCGCCCGCCCTTCGGATCGCCGCGTCGTAGGAGTGAAGCGCGAAGTCGCCCGACTCAGCCCAGGCCGCTCGGACGATCGAGGCACCGTAGCGCTCGGCCAGCCAGTGGTCCCAGACCGCCGAGCCGTAGTTCTTGACGTTGGTGGCGGTGATCGGGATCGCGACGCGCCTGTTCCAGCGATCCAGATAGCGGAGGTAGTCGTTGACGGAGCCATAGACCCGATCCTCCATCCAGGTCGCCGTCGATTCCATGAACCAGGGGTCCTGGAAGGTGTCGTAGGCGAACTGGAGAACGTGGTTGTACTCGTGGGCGAGGGTCACCTGGAGATCGGTCAACGGGGTCGTCCCGGGGAACTCCGTCGGAGAGAAGTCGTTGTCGATCACCAGGTAGGCGTGGCGCCTGCTGCCCGCTTGACCGAGATCGGTGTTGGCGTATCCGAACAGGCTCGAGCCCGCGTCGCCTATCTCGCTGAGGTAGATGTCGGTCTTCGGGTCTCCCGGGCTGCCGCCGAGTGCCCCGTCCGGTTTCGGGTCACGCCACCCGAGGTCGCCGTTCTCGACCGCGTGGACCTCCTCGGCCGCCACCTCGACCTCGTCGACGTAGTCGGGGAGGCCGTTGGCCGGGGCGAGGTCGGTCAGCTCGGGGGCGTTCTCGAAGCTCGCGTCGTCGATCCAGTGGACGCAGAAGTGGGTCGTGCAGTCTGTCGAGAGGTGGAGCTTCTCGGCGACCGAATAAGCTTCCTTGTCCGGGTCGGGGTCGTCGGTGGGGCGGGCAAGGAGGCCCCGGACCCTGCGCTGCTGCGCAGGGGAAAGGGACGGCAGCGCCCGGGCCAGCCGGACCAGGACGAGCGTCAGGTCGCGGCTCGGCACGGTGGCGGCGGAGGCGCGCGCGCCGAAGCGGCGGGCCGGGTTGAGCATCTCGGTGGCCTGCCGAATCAGCCGGGCCCCTGTCTCCCGCGACAGCGAGGGTGATCCTTGCGCGGAGGCCGTTCCGAGGCTCAGCGAGAGGATTGATGCCGCCAGTGCGAGCGGGATGAGGGTCGACCGGCGGAGAGGCATTGCGGAGGTATAAACCGCCCGGGCCCGAGCGGTTGCGCGTGACGATAGCGTCCGGGCGATGAACCCGCATCACTCTTCGCTGACCATCGCCCTCGCTCAGATCAATCCGACCGTCGGCGACATCGACGCCAACGCGGCGAAGATCGCCGAGTGGATGGGCGCTGCTCGCGAAGCCGGCGCCGACCTGGCGGTCTTCCCAGAGCTCTGCCTGCCGGGCTACCCGGCCGAGGACCTCTACCTGAAACGTCACTTCGTCGAGGCGAACCTGCGGGCGCTGGAGGAGCTCGCCGGCGGTGCCGAGGGCATCGTCGCCCTGGTCGGGTTCGCCGAGCCGATCCCGCCCGGCCCCTCCGGGCGGGGTGTGAGCAACTCGCTCGGCGTCTTGGCCGACGGCGCTGTTCAGCTCGTCTATCGGAAAAATCGACTGCCCAACTACGCCGTCTTCGACGAGCAGCGATATTTCGAGCCGGGAACCGAGCCGGCGATCATCGACGTCGCCGGGGTCGCCACGGGGCTGACGATCTGTGAGGACTGCTGGGTGGAGGGGCCTCCCGCCTCGCTGGAAACCGAAGCCGGAGCCGAGCTGATCGTCAACCCCTCCGGATCGCCCTATCACCGCGGCACGGGCCGCGAGCGCCTCCAGATGTTCGGCGACCGCGCCCGGGCCTACGGCGTCCATTTCGCCTTCGCCAACCTGGTCGGCGGCCAGGACGAGCTGCTCTTCGACGGCGAAAGCCTCGTCTTCGCGCCGGACGGGTCGATCCTTGCCAGGGCGGCCCAGTTCGAGGAGGAGCTGCTGCTCTGCCGCATCCCTGGTGGAGAGGGCGCACCGATCGCCACCCCGCTCGCCGATCTGGACGAGGTTTACGCCGCGCTGGTTCTGGGCCTGCGCGATTACGTCGCCAAGAACGGATTCCGGCACGTCGGCATCGGCCTCTCCGGCGGGATCGATTCCGCACTGGTGGCGCTGATCGCCGCCGACGCGCTGGACGCCGCCAACGTCAGCTGCGTGGTGATGCCCTCCCCGCACTCCAGCGCGGAGACCCAGGCCGATGCCAGGGCGATCGCGCACAACCTCGGCGCCGAGCTGGTCGAGATCCCAATCGAGCCGATGATGGGCGGCTACGAGGCTGCGCTGAGGGAGCCGTTCGGAGCAGCCGCTCCCTCGGGCCCGACTGAGTCGCTGCCGCGCGACCCCGCCCGGCCGTCCGAGCCCGACCTCGCCGCCGAGAACATCCAGGCCCGGATCCGCGGCAACCTGATGATGGCCCTCTCCAACAAGCATGGCTGGCTGGTCCTGACCACCGGCAACAAGAGCGAGATGTCGGTGGGCTACGCGACCCTCTACGGGGACATGGCGGGAGGCTTCGCGGTGATCAAGGACGTACCGAAGACGCTCGTCTACGACCTGGTCCGGCGGCGCAACGAGCGGGCCGACCGCGAGCCGGTGCCGGAGTCGGTGATCGAGCGCGCTCCCTCGGCGGAGCTGCGGCCCGGACAGCTCGACGAGGACTCCCTCCCCCCCTACGAGCTCCTCGACCGGATCCTCGAGGCCTATGTCGAGCGCGACGAGGGCAGCGAGGAGATGGTCGCCGCCGGGATGCCCGCGGAGGTTGTCGAGGAGGTGATCCGCATGGTCGACCGGGCCGAGTACAAGCGTCGCCAGGCGCCGCCCGGGATCAGGATTACCCCGAAGGCGTTCGGCCGCGACCGCCGTCTGCCGATCACCAACCGCTTCCGCGGTTAAGCGCTCAGTCCGGGCGCGATCGCACCGCGATCGTCATCCGGGCCAGGGCGCAGAGCTTGCCATCGGAGTTGTGCGCCTCGGCTTCCCAGACCCATGTGGTGCGGCCGCGGTGGCGGGCCCGGGCGATCACCTCGACCTCGCCCGAGGTCGTCGGCCGCAGGAAGGAGACGTCGATCGACTGCCCCATGACGATCATCCCCTGCTCGGCGAGGGCAAGCGCCGTGGCGCCGGAGCAGACGCTCTCCACCAGGGTCGAGAGGACGCCGCCGTGGAGGAGCCCGACCGGCTGGCGCAGCTCGTCGCGCACCTTGAGCCGCACCCGGGCGCGCTCGGGATCGTCGTCAAGCCATTCGGTCCCGATCAACTCGTCGAAGGGAGAACTTGGAAACGGGTCTGAGGGCACTGCGGCGGCAGCCTAGACGGTTGATTCCCGATTCGCGTCTGACCGGGGACGGACGTGCCAAGCAGCTCGAGGACGCAGGGCGAAGCCTTTGGTGGTGCCAAAGGCGAGCCCAAGGACGAAGAGATGCGACGCGCCACGTCCGTCAGCCGGGCAGGCGGGGATTTGGAATCAATCGTCTAGCGAGGCGAGCGCGTAGGCTGTCCGGCCGTGGCCTTGAGCGAGGAGCAGAGGGTGATGCTGCAGCTGCTGTTGGAGCGCCGGCAGAGCTATGAGGACATCGCCTCCCTGCTCGGGATCGGCATCGACGAGGTCCGCGCCCGCGCCCGCGGGGCGCTGAGCGAGGTCGCCGGCACCGATCCCGACCGCGAGGTCGCCCTGACCGATTACCTGCTTGGGCAGGCCGATCCGATCGGCCGGGCCGATGCCGCCCGGCACCTGGCTGCCGATCCCGCCGCCAACGAGCTCGCCGCGAAGATCGAGGCGAAGCTGCGGTTGCTCGCCCCCGGCGCGCGACTCCCCGAGATTCCCCCCGCACCGGCCCCGAGGCGGGCGCAGGACGATCCCTCCGCAGCCACGAGACCGGTGGCGAGCGGCGGGCGTTCCGCCCCCGGCTCGATCAGCGGGCGCCAGCGCTGGCTGATCGCCGCCCTGCTCGCCGGGGTCGCGGTGGTCGCGGTCCTGGCGCTGATCGTCGGCGGTGCCTTCGATGGGGGCGGCTCGGACTCGAACGCCGCGGCCAAGGGGTCCGGCCCGACGGCGGCAGCCGACGGGCAGGTGACGAAGGCGGTCCTCCGGCCACTCGGGGACTCTGCGGGCAAGGGGGTCGCCCTGTTTGCCCGGGTGCGGAAGGTCCCGGTGATCCAGGTGCAGACGCTCGGCCTCGACCCGCTCGCAAAGGGCCAGACGTACTACGTCTGGCTGTACAAGTCCGAGAACCTCGCGCTGCGGGTCGGGGGCTTTGTTGTCGATGAGAAGGGCCGCGCCGTGACCCAGCTCAAGGTGCCGAACGAAGCGGTGGCGCTGGTCGCCAACGGCACCTTCAAGAAGATCGACGTCACCCTGACCGCCGACGCCGACTATCGCGCCGCGCTGGCCACGGCCCGCAAGCAGAAGACACTCCCGGCGCTGACCGGGACCAGCGTGATGCGCGGGGAGATCACCGGGCCGCTGGTCGGCGCCGCCAAACAGGGCAGCTAGGCGAGCAGCTTGCCCGGATTCATGATCCCCTCCGGGTCGAGGCGCTCCTTCACCGCGCGCAGGACGTCGAGGCCCAGCGGCCCGACCTCGGCCTCCATGTAGGGAGCGTGGTCGCGGCCGACCGCGTGATGGTGGGTGATCGTCGCTCCGGCGGCGACGATCGCCTCGCAGGCGGCCCCCTTCACCTCGGCCCACTGCTCGATCTCCCGGCCGGCGAGGGCGCGGGAGATGAAGGTGAAGTAGAGCGAGGCGCCGTCGGGATAGGCGTGAGAGAGGTGGCAGAAGACCAGCCCCGGGGTCCCCTGGGCGGCGAGCGAGGCGCGGATTGCGCCGCCGACCGAGCGGTGCAGCTCGCCGAGGCGCGACCAGGTGTGGGAGGTCTCCAGCGTCTCCACCATGCAGCCGAGGTCGAGCAGCGTGTCGCGGAGGTAGGGACCGTTGTAGCGGCCCCGCTCCCAGGAGCGCCCGGCTCCCTGGCCGACGTAGGCGGCGCCACCGGCGCGGAGCCTTCGCACCGCGAGGGCCCGGCGGCGGGCGACCGACTCCGCCTCGCCCTCGACCCCGACGATGATCAGGCAGCCGCCCCGGCGCCGGCGAAGCCCCAGGTAGCCCTCGAACGCCGTCCTCGCTGCCCCCCGGGGGCCGGAGAGCGACAGCGAGACCCGGGTCTCCTCCTCGTCGGAGACGCGGATCACGTCGGGGAGGGCCCCGTCCTGAGCCATCGCGCGGACGATCTCCGCGCCGCTCTCGAAGCTCTCCGCCATCCATGCCTCATAGCGCCGTTGGGCCGGGGCCGGGCGGACCCGCACCGTGACGTCGGGGATCACGCCGATCGTCCCCTCCGAGCCGACGATCAGCTCGCGCAGGGCCGGCCCGGCGGCCGTATGAGGGGACTCGAGGGTGCGGATCTCCCCCACCGGAGCGACCAGGCGTACGCTGGAGACGACCGCGTCGAAGCGCCCGTAGCCGCTGGAGGCCTGCCCGGCCGAGCGGGTCGCGGCGAAGCCGCCGATCGTCGCGAACTCGAAGGACTGGGGAAAGTGGCCAAGGGTGAGACCTTCGCTCCCCAGGGCATCCTCCGCTTCAGGCCCGCGCAGGCCTGCGCCGAGGCGCGCTGTCAGCGAGCGGCGATCGACGGAGACGCCCTGGAGGCGGCCGAGGTCGAGGCTGATCAGGGACTGGTGCCCGCCGCGCAGCGGCTCGACCCCGCCGACGACGCTGGTGCCGCCGCCGAAGGGCACGACGGCCACCCCCGCCGCCGCGCAGGCCTTCAGCACCGCCCCCAGCTCGGCGGCGTCCGCCGGAAGCACGACAGCGTCGGGCGCCGCCTCGATCCGCCCCGAGCGCAACCGCGCGAGGTCGACGTAACCGCGCCCGGCGGCGTGCCGGATGCGGTCCTCGGCGCCGCTCAGCACCCAGTCCTCGCCCACGGCGCCGGCCACCCCCGGAGGCAGCGGCCTCGCCGCGGGCAACTCGACCTCGCCCACCGATTGCGCGCGGGAGGCGGGCTCGAGCTCGCCGATCTCGCCGCGGAGGACCGCCATCGCCTCTGCGTCGATCTGCGGGTCGGTTGCCGGATCGCCCCAGCCCCACCACTTCGAATCGCGCCGCGGCAGGCTCATCACCCCCGATCCTCCCCCTTCTGATCGATCAGCGCCAGATCGATTCCCTCCAGCGCCTCGGCGATGA
The DNA here is from genome assembly GCA_038222365.1 of Solirubrobacterales bacterium. Lineage (GTDB taxonomy): Bacteria > Actinomycetota > Thermoleophilia > Solirubrobacterales > 70-9 > JBBRHQ01. The sequence continues at coordinate 2,678 of JBBRHQ010000084.1, read as the reverse complement.
TCGTGCCCTGGCCGCGGCTCAGCATCGGCGAACCGAGCCTGGAGAGACCTCTCAGCGTCTGCCGGGAGGTGATCCGGACATCCGTGCCCGCCGACACCGGCTCGAGCTTGATCTCCACCTCGGAGCTCTGCAGGTGCTTCTCGAACGGGGTGCCTGCGATCTCCTGTTCCCAGGCGAAGCGGGAGCTCTCGGTCGAACCGGTGCAGCGAAAGTCGGCGCGCACGCCGCGGCCCCCCTTCGTTCGCAGGACCTTGGTCCAGCGACTGCGCTTGCCCGCCTGGGTTCGCTCGACGTCTTCCACCCGCTCGGTTCTCGGCCACCAGCGGGGAAGGTTGTAGGGGTCGGAGACCAGCGAGAAGACCTCCGAGGGCGACGCCGCGATCACCCGCCGGCGGCTGACCCTGGCCAATTCTCCAGCGCCCCGGGGGCTAGTTTCCCGCGAGCCGCCGCAGGTCCCTGACCAGCAGCAGGTGCTTGAGGTGGCTGACCGTCGCCGCCAGGTTCTCGAGGCTCTCGAGCGCCTCCTTGCGCCGCTGCGGGTTGCGCGAGCGAAGCGAGGGGCCGAGCAGCGCCTCCAGCAGGTTGGCCTCGCGGTCGGCTGAGGAGCGGAAGACCCTGAGGTTGCGGGCGGCGACGCCGAAGCGCGAGAGCTCGTTGGCCGAGCGGACGATCTCCCGGTCGGTCTCGTCATAGACGGTGCGCCCGTCGCGCTTCTCGGGCTGCACCACGCCGAAGTCCTCGAGCTCGCGGATCAGCTCCTCGCGGGCGCCGGTCTCCTCGATCACCTCCTCCGTGGTCAGGTAGGCGCTGGAGGTGTTGACCAGGATCGCCCGCCTCACGGCGCCGCCGGTGGGCCTCCGCTCGCCGCCGATCTCCGGCATCTCGGCCCCCGCGGCGAGCTCCTGGCGGATCACCCTCAGCGGCAGGAACTCGTCGCGCTGAAGCCGGAGGATCGTCTTCAGGCGCTCGACGTCGGCCTGGCTGTAGAGGCGGTAGCCCCCGGCGGTCCGCCTCGGGGTGAGCAGCTTCTGGTCCTCGAGGTAGCGGATCTTCGAGATCGAGATGTCGTCGAACTCGGCCTCGAGGATCTTGCAGACGGCGCCGATCGTCAGCGCCTTGCGCTGCGGCCGGCCGGTGCCGTCGCGCTGCCGGGCATTCCGCTCCCCCACCTCGATTCCACCCTGTCGTCCGGTGATCGCCATCTACCTCTCCAGGAAGCTGAGCTTGTACTTGCCGACCTGGATCTCGTCGCCGTCGGCGAGCTTGTGCGACTCGATCCGGCGGCGGTTGACGTAGGTGCCGTTGAGTGAGCCGAGATCGTCGATGTAGAGGCCGTCGCGACGGCGGACCAGGAGGGCGTGGTTGCGGGAGACGGTGACGTCGTCGAGGAAGACGCCGGCGTCCGGGCTGCGCCCGATGCTGACCCGATCGTCGGTCACCGTAAAGCTCTCCCCCGCCCTTCCGCCGCCGGCACGGATGACCAGCGCCGCACCGGCCTCCTCGACGACCTCGTCGATGTCGACCGGCTGCATTCCGCCGGCCTCGTCGACCGTGTAGGTCATCGTCGTCGGCTCCTCACCGCCTTCGGGGCGGCTCAGGTAGGCGCCGCACTTCTGGCAGTAGTTCGCCCCCTCGGGGTTGACGAATCCGCACTCGGGACAGTGAACGGCCATCGGTTCAGAACCGCTAGGCGGCCGTCTCGTCCTCGGGAGCCTCGTCCTCGGGCATCGTCGGGCCCTTGCCGGCGAGGATCTCGGTCAGCTGGCGGACGTCGTCGCCGGAGATCAGCGAGTCGCCGCGCTCGCGCTTCTGGCGCAGGCGGTTGACCAGCTCGGCTCTGAGGATGTCGATCTTCCCGTGCAGCACGCGCCGCCGGTAAGAGACTTCCTGCTCATTCTCGGTGAGCTTCTCGATTAGCGCCTTCAGCTCCGAATCGCTCAACGATCCCAGATCGGGAAAGGTGTCCTCCATCTCACTCCTCTCGGTGGCAGTCTGCCGCGATTATAAGCGCCTCTGCCAAAGGGTCAACCAAAGGTTGAAGGTTTATGGAGAGTGAGGGTGCAATTTCACCCCGCCTGCCGGCGTCGCGCCGCCTCCCGACCCATCTGAGCGTACAGCGCCGTCGCCAGGATCGAGAGCAGCAGGCCGACGATCAGGAGCGTCGTCGGCAGCCAGCCGCCGAATAGCATCGAGAAGAAGATCGCCGCCATGATCGGGAACACGGCCACCCTGCCGAGCCAGTTGACCTCGATGTCGACCCCGTGGCGCAGGCCGTACTGGGCGAGCCCCAGGGTGACCATCTCGCGGGCGATCAGCGCGGCGAGCGCCCACCGCGGCAATAGCTCGAAATGCCAGCAGACGACGGCGCCCGAGAGGATCGTCAGGCGGTCGACGACCGGGTCGAGGATCGCACCCATGCGGCTGTACTGGCCGGTAACCCGGGCGAGGAGGCCGTCGAGGTAATCGCCCAGGGAGATCGCCAGGAAGACCAGCGCCGCGGCGGCGCTGCGGCCGTCGCCGGAGTCGAATGCGAGGTAGAGGAAGAGCGGGACCGCCGCCAGCCGTACGTAGCCGATCAGGTTCGGGAGGGTGAGCGGGCGCAGCGGCTCGCCCTTGCGGGTCTGCCGGGGCTCGGGCCCGGTCCGGTCGAGGCCGAAGAGCCTCCGGACCCGTCCCTT
>JBBRHQ010000083.1:0-10648 GCA_038222365.1 Solirubrobacterales bacterium | reverse complement strand
CGGACCGCGGCCGCCGCGCCGGCCAGGATGCCGGCGATCGCCGCGGAGATCCCGGTGGCGGCGAGCACCAGCGGGCTCGAGTAGAGAAAGGCGACAACGACCAGGGCGCCGAGATAGGCTACTGCGGCGCCGGGCGCGGCCGCCTGGAGGATGCCGGGCCGGGGGGTGTAGGAGAGCGCCGACCTCATCGCAGCGGCAGGGGGATGGTCGAGCCATGCCGGGTGGCGACGGCATAGCGGTGGCGCAGATCGGCCGCGCCCAGCAGGCCGGCGGCCGCCCGAACCCCGGTTGTGTCGGTCCCCGTCACCAGCCAGAGGGGCGGCGAGTCATAGCGGCGCGTGGCGGCGATCAGCCCAGCCCCGGCTCCGAGCCGGCGCGCCGGCTGCCCGGTCTTGTCGAGCGCGCGGAGCGCGAAACCCCCGCCGCTGCGATCGAAGCGTGCGAAGACGCCGCTCGACTGCGGGCCCTGTTCGATCAGGGCGGCGAGTGGATCGGAGCGCAGCCGCCCCCAGGGGCCTACCATGACCCTGATCGGCTCGCCAGCGCTCTCACCCGACCCGGCGGAAGCAGCGGCTTCGACCCTGCGCCGGGCGAGCCCGCAGGCCCCTCCCCCGCCCCTGCACTCGATCTTCACCGGGTGGCGCTCGCCGTCGTAGCCACCGGCGAAGGGCTGCGGCCAGGAGCCGACAACCGCGGGGACGTGCATCGCCGCCGTCCAGTCGCGGAAATCCCACCAGACCCGGTCGCCGCCCTCGAGGGTGCGGTCGGCGGCTCCGACAGGGGACTCGACCCCGTCGACGTAGAAGAACCAGTCGAGGTAGCGCCCATCGCTGCTGCCGCCCTCGGTGCCGTCTATCGACTGGATGAAGCCCCCGCCGTAGCGGGTGGTGATCTCGGCGTTTCGGTCGAGCAGCCGGATCACCGTGTCGGACTCCCTGACGTCGCCAATCTGTCTCTCGAAGACCAGCGATCGCCCGTAGTCGCGGGTCGCCGCGAAGTCGACCGAGCCGACACCGCTACCGGCACCCAGACCGCAGCCGGCGCTCGCCGTCGCGGCGGCCAGGGCCACGGCCAGCGCCGCACCGCGGCCGCCTCTCACCCCTCTTCTACCTTCTTCTCGCAGCGGCGAGCCGTGTCCCCCCTGCCGAGCAGCGCCGTGTCGCGGCCCCGGCCGCAATCGATCTGGTCGGGCCCGCCGCCGCGGGCGCTGACCCTGTCGGGCCCCCCGCGGGCGCGGATCCGGTCCGGGCCGGGTGTGCCACGGATGCGATCTGCACGGAAGGAGCCGACGATTTTCTTGCCCCGCTTCGCCGGGCAGGCCGAGGGGTCGGCATTGACGCAAACGAGCATCGGCGGCGAAGGGATCTTGCCATTGCCCACCGCCCGGATGTGCCGGCTGGCCGGGAGCGCCACCTGGGTGTCGCCGGTCGCGTCGGTCGGGAGGTCCGCCCCGCCGACCTTCACACCGGCGGCCGGGCTCACCTTGCCGGCATCGTTGATGCTCAGCACGTGGACGCCGAAGGGGACCCCGGGCTCGGCCCTCGCGGGGGCCCGCAGCACCAGCTCCGGCGGACAGTAGTAGGGCGGCGAGGGATCGCATTTCGTGAAGGGGATCAGGTACCAGATGATCGAGTTGCCATAGCGGACCTTCGCCTGGTCCCCGGAGATCTGAGGGTTGTGATGGTTGACCTTGAGGAACCAGAACTGAGAGCCGTGGGCACGCTGGGAGCCGATCCCACAGAGGCCCAGCCCCGGGAACCCGAAGTCGTAGTCGGTGACCGAGAGCGGTCTCAGGTCCGAATCGGACTCCGATGCGTCTCGAAGCGCGCCGAGCGCGGTGGCCCCCGGCAGCGCCACCCGCTTGCCGCTGCCGCCGGTCCCGGTGCCGAAGCAGTCGGCTCCGCGGTCGGTACGGACGGTCGCCGGGCCGGTGTACTGGCGCTGGTCGGCGAGCACCTTTCCCTTGATCGTCAGCACGCGCAGATCCACGGGCACCGTCTTCGCTGCTGCCGCGGTGACCTGCAGAGCCGCGAAAATGGCCAGAATCAGCACCGCAGGCGGCGCCAGCAACCTGAAACGAGTCAATCCGAGCATCAAGCCACCCCTTCCTCGAGGGTCGTCGTTGGCTCGGCCGGGGACAGGTCTCCTGGCTTCCGGGTCGCCGCCGCGCCTTCCCAGGGAGTCGGTGTCGTCCCCAGTGGCCGGCCCTCTCGGGCCCGCGTCGGCCTATCGCCCGGTCACAGTGGCGGGACCGCGCCGGCTTCGCACCGGACTTCCCTTGACCACCGACCGTATCTGCGGCTCAGTCTAGACCGCGTCGCCGTAATCGCGCGTCGCGCCGATGAGGCGGCCGTCGGCGGTTCGGCCGACCGCGGTGACGCGGGTCAGCGGCCCGGAGACCAGCGGCAGCGCGATCGGGCGGCCGATCTCGGCGCCGGCGAGGGAGAGGCGGTCCTCGCCGTTCACGGCAAGGTCCAGTCGGCTCAGCCGCTCCCCCGCCGGGGCCGTGGGGGTGAAGTCGACCGCGGCGGCGCCGGGCGCGATCGCCTCCGGCAACCCCAGCGAGACGGGCCTCGAGTGGGCCGGGATCTCGCCCCGGCGGCGGCGTGCCACCTCGTCGCCGGCCGGCTGGGCGGCCGCCTCGACCACCTCGAACTGGGTCATCAGGCCGTGGTCCTCGTGGTCGAGCATGTGGCAGTGGATCACGAACTTTCCGGTGAAGTCGCTGAAGTGACCGGCGACCCGGATCGTGTCGCCGGGATCGACGGCGAATGTCTCCTTGAGGCAGTCCTCCCACGGCTTCGGCGGCCTGCCGTTCCGGGCCAGCATGTACCAGTCGGTGTGGTGCATGTGGATGAAGTGGGTGACCTTCGTCTTGTTGGTGATCTGCCAGGTCTCGGTGGTGTCGATCACCGGATGGGCGTCGGCGCGGGCCGGGTTGAAGGTCCTGCCGTTGATCAGCCAGCTGGGGAAGAACGCACCACCGAGAGTGATCACCCAGCTGCGGTCGGGGGCCTTCTTGGCCTGCTCGGTCCAGGCCGGCAGCGGCCGCAGCCTGCGCGGGAGGCGGCTGGTGTCCTTGCGCCTCCCGCCGACCCGGAACTGCATCAGCGGCCCGAGATGCGGGCGGGCGCCGAGCGAACGCTCCCCGTCGCGGCGCCTGACGCTCTCCAACACCACGGAGTGACCCGCGGAGCCGGCGAAGTCGACGATCACCTCGGCGCGCTCGGCGGGGCCGAGCAGCAGGCGGCGTCGCTTCACCGGCCTCGGCATCAGGCCGCTGTCGGTGGCGATCTGGACCATCCGGGCACCGTTCGAGAGCGCGAGGTTGTAGCTGCGAAAGTTCGACGCGTTGAGGATCCGCAGCCGGTAGCGGCAAGCGCTCACCGCGTGGTGGGGGCGGAGCGCCCCGTTGACGAGGACGAGCGATCCGCTGACCCCGTCGTTGGGCGGCACCCGGTTGGTGAACGGGTTCGTCAGCTGGTTGTGGCGGTTGAGCGAGCGGTCGGCGATCAGGAGGGGGATGTCGCGATCCCCCGAGGGGAGGTCGAGGGAGTCCTCGAGCTCGTCCTCGATGATCCACATCCCCGCCAGCCCTTTCCAGACGTTTCGCCCGGTGTGATCGAGGCGATGGTCGTGGTACCACTGGAAGGCGGCCCGCTCCGGTCCGCCGTCCTCGATCCCGTCATAGACATAGGTCTTGGCGGAGCCGGGCCTGAGCAGCAGGTCGTTGCCCGACTGCCTGCTGGAGAGGCCATGGGGGATGCGGCAGAACAGGGAGAAGCGGTGCGACGCGGTCAACCCTCCCGGCTGGCCGTCGAAACGGGATTGGCTGTGGCCGCCGTGCAGGTGGACGCTGAGCTCGCCCGCCTTCTTCGGCAGCTTGTGGACGAAGGTGACCTTGGTCTGCTCACCGGCCGGGCGGCGGATCGTCGGCCCGGGAAAGGTTCCCCCGTAGGTCCACATCCTCGTCTTGCGACCGGGCAGGATCCGCACCCCGGCCTGGCGGATCGGGATCCGCAGCTGCGCCCCCCGCAGGGTCCGCGGGATCGGCAGCCTGCGCCGGAAGCGCTGCGCCGCGAGCGCCGGCGCGGCCGCCTCGGGGAAGAGACTCCCCGGGCGGACCCGCACCGGCAGCAGCAGGGCCAGCGCCCCCCCGCCGAGGGCGCCGAGAAAGGCCCGCCGCCCGAAGCGGCGGCCTAGGGCAGGACCTTGATCGAGTCGTGCATCCACGGATGGATCGCGCACACGAAGGAGAGCCTCTTCTGGCCCTTGGTCGGGTCGAAGGTGACCTCCTGCTCGAACGACGCGTTGCGTTTGGCGCCGGTGAACCAGGAGTCGCCATTACGCTTCAGGTTCCCCAGCGTGCTCCAGCCGGCCGGGCCGGCGGTAGCCGGGTTCTTGGTCGGCGGAGAGTTCGGCCCGGTTACCCCGTGCCAGATCGCGATCGAGAAGCAGATGTGGTGCGGGGTGAAGCACTTCTTGCGCTCCGGCTTGTTGCGCGGGATCACCTTGCGGGTGACCAGCGAGAAGGTGTGCGGGCCGATCGCCTTGGCGTTGGTCTTGTTGACTATCCGCAGGGTGTCGCCCCGCCTGATCGTGTTCGGCGCGACGAAGTGCGGCAGACCGCTGCGGCGGAGCTTGATGTAGACGGTCTTGGTCTTCGCCCTGCTCGCCTCACCGGTCGAGCCGGTCGCCAGGGTCGCCGCAAACGCCGCGATCACTACCAGGGCGCCCAGCGCCGAAACGAGCGCGACCCGTCCGAGGCGGGTGCGTGATGTCTTCTCCATAGTTCGATCCTTTCGGGAGTACGCGCCCGGAAATCTAGGTCCCCAAATCCCCTGCCGACCGCCGGCCGCCAAGGCGACGACCGTCCCGGACGCTAGCCCGGCGAGCGGTCACTGTCAATACCTAGATCTAGGCGATGTCGCGGCGGCGGTCGACCAGCGCCCCGGCCGTGACGAAGAGAGCCGCCCAGCCCACCAGGACGAGGATCGCCGCCGCCAGCGGCAGGACCTGTCCGCCTGTATCGCCGCCGATCGAGGTCGCCGTCTGGCCGACTGTGAACCTCGAGACGTGGTCGACCAGGTTGGTCAGCGGCTCGAGGATGAAGAACCAGACCATCGCGCCGATCACCGCCGGGACCTGCTTGCCGACCAGGGTGCCGAAGCCGACGCCGAGGATCGTGCTGAGGACGATCGCCGCGAGCCCGCCCGCCCCGGCGCGCAGGTAATCGCCGGCGGCGAGGTCGGGGCCGGGCTGCCCGGCCAGTAGGGGAACCCCGATGCCGAAGGTGACGAGCGTCATGACCAGCCCGATCGCCAGAGCGGCGAGACCGTAGGCGATGATCCTCGCGGTCAGGAGACGGGCCCGCCCGGGTGCGACCAAGAGGGCTGGAGCGAGGGTGCGGTGCCGGTACTCCGAGCCGGCGCCGACCACCCCGAAAATCAAGAGCAGGGCGGAGATCGTGCTGCCGATCGCCAGCGCGCTCCGCTTCTCGGGGATCGTCCTCGGGTCACCCGAGAGGACTGTGAGCAGGACGATCGCCAGGGTGAGGAGCGCCACGGCCGCGGTGAAGCCGAGGGCGGTGCGGGTCGTGCGCAGCTTGATCAGCTCGCCGCGGATGAGCCTGCTCATTGCTGCGAGCCCTCCGCAGAGTCGCTGGTCAGCCGGATGAAGACCTCCTCCAGCGAGGCGGTCTCCGGGACAAGCTCGTGCAGAGGCACACCGGCCGCGTGGGCCAGCTCTCCCACCTGGCTGGCGCTTCGCCCCTTGACGAAGAGCGCCTCGCCGTCCTCGCTGAAGGTGGCCCCGTCGCGCTCCAGGGCGGCGACGAGCTCGGCTGCACGCGGAGAGCGCACCCGCACCCCGGCCTCCCCCGTGAGAGCGGCGATCGGACCGCTCTTGAGCAGCCGCCCGCGGTGGATGACGAGCACGTCATCGACGGTCTGCTGGACCTCGGAGAGGACGTGGCTGGAGACCAGCACGGTGCGGCCCTCCGAGGCGGCGCCGCGGAGGAAGTCGCGCAGCCAGCGGATGCCCTGGGGGTCGAGGCCATTGGCGGGCTCGTCGAGCACCAGCACCCGGGGATCTCCGAGCAGGGTCGCCGCGAGGCCGAGCCGCTGTCGCATCCCGGTCGAGTAGGTGCCTGCGCGCCGGTTCGCCTCGCCGCTCATCTCGACCAGCTCGAGGACCTCCTCGACCCGGGAGGGAGGCAGGCCGGCGAATGCGGCCAGGGCACGGAGGTGATTGCGGCCCGAGCGTCCCGGGTGCATCCCGCAGATCTCCAGGTTCGCCCCGACCGAGCCGGCGGGGTCATCAAGCTCGGTAAACGGCCGGCCGAGGATCATCCCCCGCCCGGCGCTCGGGCGGGCGAGGCCGAGCAGCATCCGCAGGGTCGTCGTCTTGCCGGCCCCGTTCGGGCCGAGGAATCCGGTGACCGCCCCCGGGCGGACCTCGAAGGAGAGGTCGTCGACCGCAGTGAGGTCGCCGTAGCGCTTGGTCAGGCCATCGGCGACGATCGCCGCGCCTTCAGCCAAGCCCACTCATCTGCTCAATGCGTAGTCCCACTGTTTGCGCTTGCGAGCGTACTCGGGCGGCAGGGTCAGGTTCAGCTGCTCCGCCCTTCGTTCAGCGGCTTAACCGCAGCCGGTACTCAGGGTAGGCGCTTCACGTAGCCCCGTACAGGCGGCTCGCGGCTCACCTTGGGGGCGATCGCCGTCTGCGAACCCACCAGACCTCCGGCGGCGCCCAGCAGCGCCGTGGTGGTGGTCTCGTCGAGGCCGGGCGCGTAGGGGTGCGAGCAGACCCCGGCTGGCAGCCGCGAGACCTTCGCCGGACCGCTGTGGCGAATCGCGTCGACGAAGGCGGCGAAGGTGACCGAGTCGAGCGCCGTGCCGATGTGGCTGACCGAGCGACCGGGGCAGACCTTCTGGATCAGGATGTTGGTCGCGCCCCGAAGCGCTGAGGTCGGGTGCCTGCCGCCCTGGGGCTGGACGGTCTCGTCGTTCAGGGAGCGCACCGTGGTCCAGCCGACCCGCCCGCCGGGGGACTCGTCGGGTTGACGGTTGAGCGCGTTGAGCAGATTCGAACCGGCCATCTGCTGCCAGTTGGCGGGGGTACAGGGCGAGCCCGCAGAGCATTCCCCGAGCCCGAGAATGGAGCCGTGCTGGGTGCCGGCGGCGGCCAAGACGTCGCTGACCTTGAGGCGCAGGCCCGGCCAGTAGGTAAGGGCAAAGCGGGGCAGCAGGCCCCCCTGACTGATCCCGAAGACCGCCACCTTGCGGCCGGCCAACCTCGCCTCCCGGCGGATGCCGTAGACCAGGTACTGGACCGATACCTGGATGTCGGCGGTGGTGAAGTCAGGGAAATCGACGTCGCAGACCGGGTGCCCGAAGGCGTCGAATGCGCCCTTGCCGATCCCGTATGCCTGCTCGCCGGTGGCCCCGGTCCCGGTGACCAGCATGATCGGCACCTTGGTGGCGTCTCGGATCTCCGGGCCGTGGCAGTGGAATGCGGCGGCCAGCTTCTGCGGCGCCACCCTCAGCTTCGGGCCGGGCCTCGCCCCCGCCGCGGTGGCGAGGAGCAGCAGGCCGCAGAGGCCCGCCAGGCAGATCAGGGCTCCCCGCGCCCTCACCGGTGGCCGCTGAAGGAGATCACCTGCTGGATTCCGCTCGGGCGGTTCGTGTAGCGCATCGTCCTCAGGTTGACCGGCGTGAAGTGGATCTGCTCCGGGGTCGCGTCGGCGCGCCATGCGCTTGGAACGGCGCTCCCCTGGGAGGCCGTCAGCTCGACCCCCGCCGCCGCGATCGCCTTCCAGATCGCCGTCCGGCAGGCGCTCTTGCTGCCCTTGCCGCAGTAGCGGTTCGCGAATGGCTGCGGCTGCCTGTCGCCCAGCAGGCGCTTTATGTCGCGCTGGAAGTACTGATACCAGCCGGAGTACTGGCCCGAAGGCGGCTGGTCAAAGCGCGAGAAGAGCGAGTTGAGCTCGTCGAGCTGGGAGCCGAGCCAGGGCTTCATCAGGGCGTCGGCGATCTTCGGCCAGGCGGCGTCCATGATCGCCGCGCCCGGGTCGTCGATCTCGCCGTCGCCGTCGAGGTCGAGGCGGCTGCCGCCGTGGTTGCGCCAGGCGGCCAGCAGGTTGAGCATCTGCTGGGCCTGCGCGTTCGGCGCGCTCGACCCCTTCAGCAGGCGCCGCAGCAGTGGCACGGTGTCGATCGCCCGCACGTCCTGGGTCGCCGCCGCGTTCATCGCCGAAGTCACCGTGGGCAGGGTCCACTTGCCGTTGTGCTTCAGCCGCTCGAGGTTGCGGTTCAGCAGGTCCACACGGGCCGCGGACCCGTTGCGCCCCCACTCGTCGTCGGCGGCGCCGAACCCGTGGGCGACGCTGTTGTTCCAATTGACGATCCTGCCGTTCTTCGGATCGACCCCGTGCGGGTGGCCGTTCTTCGAGAGGAAGCCGCGCCACTCGTACTGGCCGGTGCCCTTGGTCGGCAACCCGGGATCGACCTTCCGAGCGCGAATCGGCAGCCTGCCGCTGGTGTACTCGGCGATGTGCTTGTGGTCGATGTAGAAGGAGTTGAAGGTCTGTGGAGTCTTCGAGGCGGCGTCGAAGAAGGACTTCGGGTTGCGCACCGATCCGTTGGAGAGGCGCCGGTTGAACAGCAGGTCGAGGACGTCCTTGCCGTAGCTGGAGCGCTTCGCGGCCAGCGCGACCTTGCGGCCCTTGACCCTGCCGTAGCCGACCACCGGGCCGTGCACGGTGGTCAGGAACTTGACCTGCTGGCTGCCGTCGAGAACGCCGGCGTTGAAATGTCCCATGGCGCGGCAGTGACCCTTGTAGAGATAGCGCTCGTCGCTGCCGCCGCAGAGCTTCTCGGCGAACTGGTCGATCACGTCGCCGCTGGCCGAGGTCAGCGTGGTGGCGAAGTCCTGGCCGCGGCCGATCAGCAGGTAGCCCGGGAACGGCGCCGAGGTGGCGCCGCGCCAGACCAGGTGCGGCGCGTGCATGTCAATCTCATAGGTGAGCCCGGGGTAGAAGTAGCCGATCTGCGGGCCGCCGACCATCAGCGGACGGCCCGTGGCCGAACGGCGTTTCGTGATCATCAGCGTGTTCGAGGCCTGGGTGCGCTGCCGCGCGGGCCTCGCCGAGCGGGGCACGCTGGGGGCCGCCGGGGTCGCCTGGAAGCTCCCGGGGTCGAGGATGACGCTGCCGGAGTGCCGCTTCGGCACCCGCTCGTAGCGGAAGTTGCCGTCGATCGAGCGCGGGCTGCCGGCGTTGGTCTGCTGGCGGAGGTCGTTGAAGACGCTCCAGGCGCGCTTTGACCCGAGCCGCTTTCGCAGGCCGCCCAGGAACTGGGATCGGCGCCCCTCGTCTCCCCCGCCCTCGCCCAGGAACTGGTCCTTGAGCGCGTTCACCGCATAGACGTCGTTGCGGGTCCAGGGGGCGTTCGGCGAGCCCGTGGAGGCCAGGTAGGTGTTGATCCCGGAGATGTAGGTGTCGATGTCGCTGAGCACGGCCCGCCCCTCCTTGCCGGCGTTCTTCAGCGCCTGCGTCTGCTTGGCGAGCTCGGCCTCGGTGCGGGCGCTGGGGACGAAGGAGTGGAGATTCGCGACCAGGCCGATCGCGCTCAGCCCCGGAGCGTCGATCGCTGCGACCCGGGCGTTGTAGCGGGCCTGCTGGAGTAGGAGACCGCGATCCTCGGCGGCGATCCAGCCGGCCGCCCAGATCCCGCCCTTGTAGGTGGTTGCCTTGACGTGCGGGACGTTGTAGCTGTCGCGGGTGATCGTCACCCCGGCGTGGGGAACCGGATCGACGGTCGCCGGGCCGTCGGTGCTGACCCCAAAGCGCTCCGACTTGAAGTGGGTGGTCAGATCGGCGCTCGTCACGTGGTCGAAGAGCGGCGTCAGCCCGTCATACATCTCGGCTTGCCTGGTCGTGGCCGGGTTGATCGCCAGGCTGCCGTACTGGCCCGAGGGAATGATGTTGAGCGCCGTTCGCGCGTAGTCCTTGCCGGCAGCGCTGGAAACGGGAGCGGCGAGCACCGCACCCACAACAAGCATGAAAGCCATCCAACGAAGTCGCACCCCTGCCTCCTCTCGCCTCAGTTGGACACTAGCAGCGGAAGGGCCGGCTGGAGTCGGAGGCCCCGTGGCCCCAGTTTCCGCCGCGCCCCAGCGCCGCACCCTCGGCCGTCGTGCGCCAAACGCCCTTCACGCACCCGGGCACGCTGACCCTCGCCTTGACCCGGCGGTCGGTGTCGTAGTGGGTCCGGCATTGGACCTGGAAGAACTGCCGGCCGTAGCGCTTGTTGAGGCAGACGGTGACCCGGATCGCGGAGTGCTTGCGCGAGGTCGCGTAGGCGCCGACGCCGACCAGCTTCAGCGAGCCGCCGTCGAAGGCCGGCCGGCGGGCAGCGGCGTCGGAGCTCCCGTGGGCCAGCGCCAGGGCCGGCGTCAGGACGGCCGCGGCCAGCAGGGGGATCGCGATCCAGCGCCGCGTCCGCGCTCTCAGCACTGTTGTGATCGTTCTCATCTGAACCCTTGCCTTTCGCTTGGCGCCGTGCGCCATGACTACAGTAGGCGCATCTGCGGGGAGGCCGCAAGGCACCCCAGGGGTAGGAACACCCCTCGCGGGTGTTTGTAGCTA
>JBBRHQ010000082.1:0-10752 GCA_038222365.1 Solirubrobacterales bacterium | reverse complement strand
GCTGCTGGCCGCCGTGGCCCGACGCGGCAGGGTGATCGGCTTCGACCTGGTCGAGCTGAGTCCGGCCCCCGATCCCTCGGGCGCCAGCGCCCGGGTTGCGGCCTGGACCCTGACCCATTTCCTCAGTGAGATCTTCGCGCTGCGGCGCTGAGCATCGGGCGGGCCGATCCGCTTCCGGGACAGCTAGCATCGGCGGCGAGTCATGAGCACCGCAATCTCCGACCTCAAGCTGCACTCCTCGGGCAAGGTCCGCGAGATCTACGAGGTCGACGACGACCTGCTGATGGTTGCCTCCGATCGGATCTCGACCTACGACGTGGTGATGCCGACCGCGGTCCCCGACAAGGGCAAGGTGCTGACCCAGATGTCGATCTTCTGGTTCGAGACGACCGGCGAGATCGTCCCCAACCACTTCATCTCCGAGGACGTCCCCGAAGAGGTCGCCGAGCGGGCGATCCGGGTGCGCAAGCTGGAGATGTACCCGGTCGAGTGCGTCGTCCGCGGCTATCTATCGGGCTCGGGCTGGAAGGAGTACCGCGAGAGCGGCGAGGTCTGCGGGATCTCCCTGCCGGAGGGGCTGCGGGAATCCGACCGGCTGCCGGAGCCGATCTTCACCCCGGCGACCAAGGCCGAGATCGGGGACCATGACGAGAACATCGACTTCGAGCGAGCCGCCGAGATCGTCGGCGACCGCGGCCTGATGGCTGAGCTTCGGCGGGTCTCGATCGACCTCTACAGCCATGCCGCCGAGCACGCCGGCGAGCGCGGGATCATCGTCGCCGACACCAAGTTCGAGTTCGGCCGCCACGCCGGGGCCGAGGTCGTCCTCGCCGACGAGGTGCTGACCCCCGACTCCTCGCGCTTCTGGCCCGCCGACCGCTACCAGCCGGGCCGCTCGCAGCCCTCCTTCGACAAGCAGTACGTCCGCGACTGGGCCGACGAGGCGGGTTGGGACCACTCGCCCCCGGCGCCGGAGCTGCCCGCCGACGTGATCGAGCAGACCCGCGCCAAGTACGTCGAAGCCTACGAGCGGATCACGGAGCGCAGCTTCTGAGGGCCCGGGTCCTGATTCGGCCCAAGGAGGGAATCCTCGATCCCCAGGGCAAGGCGGTCGAGCGGGCGCTGCCGGCGCTCGGGTTCGAGGGCGTCGAGCACGTGCGGGTGGGGCGGATGGTCGAGCTGGAGGCCGAGAATGCGGACCGCCTCGATCAGCTCTGCGAGAAGCTGCTGGCCAACCCCCTTATCGAGGACTACGAGATCGAAGTGCTGTGATCTGGGGGGTTCTTCAGTTCCCCGGGTCCTGCGACGAGCGCGACGCCCTGCATGCCTGCTCGCTGGCGGGCGAGGCGCGGATGATCTGGCACGAGGATCGCGACCTCGGCGACGTCGACGCGGTCGTCGTGCCGGGCGGCTTCTCCTACGGGGACTACCTGCGGGCCGGGGCGATCGCCCGCTTCTCGCCGGCGATGGAGGCGGTGGCCGAGCTGGCTGCGGAGGGACGGCCGGTTCTCGGCATCTGCAACGGCTTCCAGGTCCTCTGCGAGGCGGGGCTGCTGCCGGGGGCGCTCCTCGTCAACGAGTCGGTCCGCTTCGTCTGCCGGCAGGTCGAGCTGGCAGTCGAGAGCTCGGCGACGCCGTTCACCGCCGCCCTCGAGGCCGGCCGGCTGCTCTCGGTTCCGGTCAAGCACGGCGAGGGGCGCTACTTCGCCCCCGACGACGTGCTCGACGAGATGGTGGCGAATGGCCAGGTCGTCTTCCGCTACGCGCCCGGGCAGAACCCCAACGGCTCGGCGTGTGACATCGCCGGGGTCTGCAACGAAGCCGGCAACGTGCTCGCCCTGATGCCCCATCCCGAGCACGCGGTCGACCCGCTGACCGGGTCGGCGGACGGCCTGCTGCTCTTCGAGGGCGCGGCGCGCTCGCTCGCGGCGTGAGCGTCGGCACCGCCAAGCATCGAGAGCTCGGCCTCACCGACGCCGAGTACGAGCGGATCTGCGAGCTGATCGAGCGCGAGCCCAATGGGGTCGAGCTGGCGATGTTCTCGCTGCTCTGGTCCGAGCACTGCGCCTACAAGCACTCGCGAAAGCTCCTGCGCCGGCTTCCCACCGAGGGTGAGCGGGTTGTGATGGGCCCCGGGGAGAACGCCGGCGCCGTCGACGTCGGCGCCGGTTACGCGGTCGCCTTCAAGGTCGAGTCCCACAACCACCCCAGCGCGGTCGAGCCCTTCCAGGGAGCGGCGACGGGGGTCGGGGGGATCCTCCGCGACGTCTTCGCCCTCGGGGCGCGGCCGATCGCCGTGCTCGACTCGCTGCGCTTCGGCGAGCTGGACTCGAGCCGCTCGCGCTACCTGCTCGACGGCGCCGTGCGCGGCATCGCCCACTACGGCAACTCGATCGGCGTGCCGACGGTCGGGGGCGAGATCTACTTCGAGGGGCCCTACGAGCAGAGCTGCCTGATCAACGCGATGTGCGTCGGCCTTGCCAAGCAGTCGGAGATGGTCAGGGCGGCGGCGGCGGGGGTCGGCAACGCGGTGGTGATCTTCGGCGCCTCGACCGGGCGCGACGGGATCGGCGGCGCCTCGGTCCTCGCCTCAGCCGAGCTCGACTCCGAGGACGACTCGAAGCGCCCCAGCGTGCAGATCGGCGACCCCTTCGAGGAGTCGAAGCTGCTCGAGTGCTGCCTGGAGCTGCTCGGCGAGGGGCTGCTGGTCTCTCTCCAGGACCTGGGTGCCGCCGGGCTGACCTCCTCGGCCGGCGAGATGGCCTCGGCCGGGGGTGTCGGGATCGAGATAGACGTTGCCCTGGTACCGCTGCGCGAGGACGACATGGAGCCCTTCGAGGTGATGGTCTCCGAGTCGCAGGAGCGGATGCTGGCGGTGGTGGAGCCGGCCGACGTCGCCGCGGTCCTGAAGCGCTGCGAGAAGTGGCAGGTCGGCGGCGCGGCGATCGGCGAGGTCACCGGAAGCGGGCGATTCCGCGTGCTCCGCGACGGCGAGGAGATTGGCGACGTCCCGGTCGGCGCGCTGGTCGACGGCTGCCCGCTGTACGACCTCGAGCCCGCCGAGCCCGAGGGGTGGATCTATCCGAACCGCAGGACCGTGAGCGACGACCTCGACGGAGCCGGCCTGCTGGGGGCCCTACTCGCCTCCCCCAACATCGCCTCGAAGCGCTGGGTCTATGAACAGTACGACTCGATCGTCGGCTCGCGCACGGTGCGCCGTCCCGGGGCCGCGGACGCCGCGATCTTGCAGATCCCCGAGTCGGGCAAGGCGATCGCGGTCGCGATCGACGGCAACGGGCGCCGGGTCGCCTGCGACCCCTACCGGGGCACGGTCGAGGCGGTGCTCGAGTGTGCCCAGAACCTCGCCTGCGCCGGAGCCGAGCCACTGGGGCTGACCAACTGCCTCAACTTCGGCAACCCGGAGAAGCCGGCGCCGTCCTGGCAGCTGGAGCGCTCGGTCAGCGGCCTCGCCGACGCCTGCGAGGCGCTCGGTGTGCCGGTGGTCGGCGGCAACGTCTCCCTCTACAACGAGGGGTCGGAGGGGCCGATCTACCCGACTCCGGTGGTGGGAATGGTCGGCGAGATGCCGAGCGCCGAGGCGGCGGCCGCGGTCGGGGTCGGTTTTGCCGGGTCCCCGGTCACGGATGACAGGTCACGGAGGGACCAGACGATCGCCTTGGTGGGGCCGTTTGCCCCGTCTCTCGCCGGGTCGGAGCTGGCCAAGCTTCGCGGCGAGCTGGACGCGGGGCTGCCGGGGGTGGAGATCGGATCCGTGGCGGCGGCGATAGAGGTCGTCCGCGAGGCCGTGCGCTCGGGGTCGGTCGCCTCCGCCCACGATGTCAGCGACGGCGGGCTCGCCTGTGCGATCGCCGAGTGCGCGATCGCCGGCGGGGTCGGCTGCCGGGTCGACCTCGACCCCCTGGTCGAGGCCCGCGGCGGCTCGGGCGAGAGCGCCCTGTTCGGCGAGGGATCGGGAGGCTTCGTGCTGAGCGGCGAGCGCTCGGCCCTGGAAGCGATCGGAGACGACGGGGTCGAGGTGTTGATGATCGGCGAGCCCGGTGGCGAGGAGATCGCGATCGATGCCGCCGAGCTCAGCCTGGTCTTGCCGCTGAGCAAGGCCCGAAGGGCATGGGAATCCCTCGGCGAGCTGGACTAGCGCCGCCTCGGCGGATCCTGCCCCGCTGCTACCCTGCCTGAGCAGGCATCCCGCCTGCGCCTCCCGACCCCTTTTCAAGGGTAGATCGCCTCGAAAGACTTGACCGAGCGGCCTCCACTCGATGACCGCGAGGGCCCGCGCGACGAGTGCGGCGTCTTCGGCGTCTACGCACCCGGACACGACGTTTCGAGGTTGGCCTATTTCGGCCTCTACGCGCTCCAGCACCGGGGCCAGGAGTCGGCCGGGATCGCAACCTGCGAGGGCGGGCACATCACCACGATGCGCGACGCCGGACTCGTCTCCCAGGTCTTCGACGAGGAGAAGCTGGGGGCGCTGGAGGGCGACATGGCGATCGGCCACGTCCGCTACTCGACCACCGGCGGCGGCTCCTGGGAGAACGCGCAGCCGGTCTGGCGCGACGACGGCCGCGAGCTGGCCCTCGGCCACAACGGCAACCTGACCAACGCCGTCGAGCTCTACAACGGGCTGCGACGAAAGGGGCTCGACTTCCGCGGCACCTCGGACTCGGAGATCATGGCGGCGCTGATCTCCTCCAACTACGGCCGCCACATCGAGGACGCCGTCGCCGACGTGATGCCGATACTGCGCGGTGCCTACTCGACCGTGGTGATGACCAAGCACGCGATCGTCGCCTTCCGTGATCCCTTCGGGGTGCGGCCGCTCTCGCTGGGCCAGCTTGGAGACCGCTACGTGGTCGCCTCGGAGAGCTGCGCCTTCGACATCATCGGCGCCAAGCTGCTGCGCGAGGTCGCGCCCGGGGAGATGGTCTCGCTGACCGAGCGCGGGATCGAGACCCGCCAGGTGATCGAGTCCGAGCGCACCGCGATCTGCGTTTTCGAGCACATCTACTTCTCCCGTCCCGACAGCCGGCTCGAGGGCAAGGTGCTGCAGCAGGTGCGGGGGCGGATGGGCGAGATCCTCTGGCGCGAGGCGCCGGCCGACGCCGACCTGGTGATCTCGGTCCCGGACTCGGGCAACCCGGCGGCGGTCGGCTACGGCCGCGCCTCGGGGCTGCCCCGCGACGACGGGCTGATCAAGAACCGCTACGTCGCCCGCACCTTCATCCAGCCGGGGCAGGAGCTGCGCAAGCGCGGGGTGAGGATGAAGTTCAACCCGCTGCCCGAGATCGTCGCCGGCAAGCGGGTCGTCGTGGTCGACGATTCGATCGTCCGCGGCAACACCACCCGCCAGATCGTCGAGATGCTGCGCGACGCGGGGGCGGAGGAGGTCCACCTGCGGATCTCGGCACCGCCGATCCGCCACCCCTGCCACTACGGCGTCGACATGCCCGCACGCGAGGACTTCGTCGCCCATGAGCGCACAATCGAGCAGATCGGCGCCGAGATCGGCGCCGACTCGCTCGCCTACCTCTCTCTTGAGGGCGTATACGAGGCGGTGGGCGGCGAGGTCGGGACCCACTGCGATGCCTGCTTCAGCGGCCACTACCCGCTGGGCGACGATCCCGACGAGGCCGACGGGAAGTTCACGCTGGAGCAGCTCGCGGTCGTCGCCGCGGGGCGCTAGCGCGCCTGCTCCGACAACTCGTGAGCGAGGCCTTCAAGCTCTGCGTCCTCGCCTCCGGAACCGGGACCAACCTGCAGGCGATCCTCGACCGCCTCCACGGCACCGGGGCGATCGAAGTGGCCGGGGTGGCCTCCGACAAGCCGGAGGCGACCGCCCTGCGCCGCGCCCGGGACGCCGGCGTGCCGGCGGAGGCGTTTCCCCGCGATTCGCACCCCGACCGAGCGGGCCGCGACGCGGCGATGGCGGATTGGCTCTCGGCGCTGGAGCCCGACCTGATCGTCCTCGCCGGCTACCTTCAGCTACTCACCCCAAGATTCCTGGAGCGCTTCGCCCACCGGGTGATCAACGTCCACCCGGCGCTGCTGCCCTCCTTCCCCGGGCTCGACGCGGTCGGGCAGGCGCTCGAGCACGGAGTCCGGGTGACCGGGGTCACGGTCCATTTCGTCGACGAAGGGATCGACTCCGGCCCGATCATCCTGCAGGAGCCGCTCCCGGTCCCGCCCGGCGGCGATCGCGAGGTCCTCGAGGCCGAGGTTCACCGGATCGAGCACCGGCTGCTACCGGAGGCGATCGCGCTGATCGCCGAGGGCAGGGTTAGGATCGACGAGCGCAACCCGCGACTGGTCGTGATTGATGAGTGATGCCCCGGCAGAGACCCCGACGGAGGCCGTTAGCGACGGCTCGGTCAGGGTGCGCCGGGCGCTGGTCTCGGTCTCCGACAAGACCGGGGTCGCCGAGTTCGCCAGGGGGCTGTCGGGGCTGGGGATCGAGATCCTCTCCACCGGCGGCACCGCGGGGGTCCTGCGTGAGGCGGGGGTGGAGGTCGTCGATGTCTCCGAGTTCACCGGCCAGGAGGAGATCCTCGACGGCCGGGTGAAGACGCTTCACCCGCGGCTGCACGCGGCGCTCCTGGCCCGCCGCGACGATCCGGCCCACCGCGAGACGCTGGAGCGCGAGGGGATCGAGCCGATCGACCTGGTCTGCGTCAACCTCTACCCGTTCGAGCAGACCGTCGCCCGCGAGGAGATCGATCCCCGCGTGGCGATCGAGAACATCGACATCGGCGGGCCGACGATGATCCGCGCCGCGGCCAAGAACCACGAAGGGGTCGCGGTGGTGGTCAAGCCTGAGTCCTACGATGCGGTGCTGGCCGAGCTGGAGGAGTCCGGCGGGGAGCTCTCGGAATCCACCCGCCACTGGCTGGCCAACGAGGCGTTCGCCCAGACGGCCCGATACGACGCGGCGATCAGCGGCTGGTTTTCGGCGCACTACGAGGACTTCCCCGAGCACCTCGTGGTCGCCTACGAGAAGGTCCTTGACCTCTCCTACGGGGAGAACCCGCACCAGCGGGGGGCGCTCTACGCCGAGGCCGGGGCCCGCAGCCACGTGCTCTCGCGGGTCTCGAAGCTGCACGGCCGCGCCCTTTCCTTTAACAACGTCCTCGACCTCGACTCGGCCCGGCGCCTGGTCGCCGACTTCAACGAGCCCGCCTGCGTGATCGTCAAGCACAACAACCCCTGCGGGGTGGCGATCGCCGAGGACGTCCTCGGCGCCTATGAGAAGGCGCTCGCCTGCGACCCGATGTCGGCCTTCGGCGGCGTGATCGCGCTGAACCGCGCGGTCGAGCCCGGGTTGGCCGGGGCGCTGAACGAGAACTTCGTCGAGGTGCTGATCGCGCCGGAATACGAGGAGGGGGCGCTCGACGTCCTGCAGAGCAAGGAGGCGATCAGGATCCTCCGCGACGAGGAGGGCTCGCCCGCCGACCCCCGCGAGCGTGACGCCAAGCGGGTCCGCGGCGGCCTGCTGATCCAGGACCGAGACGGCGACCCCGAGCCGCGAGAGCTGATGGAGGTGGTGACCGCCACCCAGCCCGACGAGGGCCAGTGGCGCGACATGATCTTCGCCTGGACCGTGGTCCGCCATGTTCGCTCCAATGCGATCGTGATCGCCAAGGACGGCGCCACGCTGGGGATCGGCGCCGGCCAGATGAGCCGGGTCGACTCGGTTCGGCTGGCGGTCGAGAAGTGCCGTGAGGCCCGGGGGGCGGAGGCGGACCTGGCCGGCTCCTCGGTCGCCTCCGACGCCTTCTTCCCCTTCGCCGACGGCCCCGAGGCGGCGATCGCCGCCGGGTCGCGGGCGGTGATCCAGCCCGGCGGTTCGAAGCGCGACCGCGAGGTGATCGAGGCCTGCGACGCGGCGGGTGCGGCGATGGTCTTCACCAAGCACCGCCACTTCCGCCACTAGCCGAGCTGCCGAGACTGCAATGAGTCACCCCATTGGTGACTCAGATCACTCTCGCCAGATTCATGCCCCCCCGGGGACTCGAACCCCGTCTTCGAGCTTAAAAGGCTCGCTGTCTAACCAGTTGACTTAGAGGGGCCGCCGGATTCTGGCAGGCGCGGGCGACTCAGAGCGCTTCGAGCACCTCGGCCGCCGCGCGGTAGCCGGACTGGATCGCTCCGTCCATGTAGCCCGCCCACAGGGTCGCCGTCTCCGTACCGGCCCAGTGGATCCGTTGCACCGGACGCCGCAGGGCCTCGCCGTAGTCGAGGAGGACGCCCGGCGGCATGTATCCCTCATAGCAGCCGCCGCTCCATCGCTCCTCTGCCCAGCTCTTCTCGATGTAGTGACGGGGGTGCGCGGCCCCGGATCCGAAGTAGCGGACGAAGTCGGAGATCACCGCGGCGCGGCGGGCATTGCGGGAGCGGCTGCCCCAGATGCGGGCCTGCCGGCCCTCGATGAAGCCGAGGAGGATGCCCGGGGTGCCGGAGGGCGGCGTGTTGTCGAAGGTCACCCGGGTCGCCCCGATGTCGCTGGTCGCCTGGCCGGTGAGGCCGTCCTCACGCCAGAAGGGGCGGTCGTAGAGGGCCAGGCACTTGATCACCGACCCCATCGGCACCCGCTGGGTGAGCTGTGAGCGAAGCGCCGGGAGCTCGGGCTTGTAGTGGATCTGCCCCGCCAGGGTCGGCGGCACGGAGACGATCACCCGCTTCGCCCGCCAGGTCCCCTTCGTCGTCAGCACCTCGACCCCGCCGCGGTCATGATCGATCCGCACCACCGGGGCGCCGAGGACGAGGCTCCGACCGAGGCCCTTCGCGAGGCGCAGCGAGATCTTCTGCGAGCCGCCGAGGACCCGCGACTCCTGGGCGCCGCCCGCAACGTTGATCAGGTTGTCGAAGCTGCCGCCGGAGCGGATATAGAAGAGGACGTAGAGAAGGGAGAGATCCCGCGACTCGGCGGCGAAGATCGCGCCGATCGAGAGGTCGATCAGGTCGCGGGCCTCGTCGACGGTCGTGTTGGCGAGCTTGAAGGTCTCGAAGGTCTGCCCGTCCCACTCCTCGGCCTTGGCGGCATCCCAGGGGCGATCGAGCGGCACCTCCTGGGCCATCGAGTTGAGCTTGCCGAGGAAGACCGCAAGCTCGACCAGGCTCGGCCCCGAGGCCGGTGGAATCGCCCCTGTGTAGGTCGTCAGCTTCTGGGCAGCATCGGAGCGGTAGTAGACGTTCTCACCGCTGTTGTAGGTGGGGAAGGTCTTCAGGCCGAGCTTGTCGATCAGCTTCAGCACGCGATCCTGGGTGGGCCCGACCCACTGGCCGCCGATCTCGACCACCTTGCCGCCACCCAGCTCGAAGTTCAGGGTTCGCCCGCCGACCCGCCCGCGGGCCTCGAGCACCGCAACCGAGCGGCCCTTGGCGCGCAGCCGGCGCGCCGCGCTCAGCCCGGCCAGCCCGGCCCCGACGACGACCACGTCCACCTTCCGGCGGCGCCCCGCCGCCGCAGCGCCAGGAACCGTGCCGGCGGCATAGCCCGCCGCTCCCGCCGCGGCTCCGCCGATCAGGCGACGGCGGGTCAGCCCGCCTTCCCTGTCGCCCCTTCTCTCCGCCACGTCCCGGAGTCTATGAGAGGTTGGGCATTCCCTGCTCGGGAGTCGAGGCCTCGGCGTGCAGCCTCGTGGGGATCCGCCCGGCCCGCCGCGCCTCGTAGCCGGCCTCCACGGCCCGCCGCATCGCCGCCGCCATCCGCACCGGCTCGGCGGCTCGCGAAACCGAGCTGGCAAGCAGCACCCCGTCGCACCCCAGCTCCATCGCCAGGGCCGCATCGGAGGCGGTGCCGATCCCGGCGTCGAGGATCACCGGCACATCGGCCTGCTCGACGATGATCGAGACGTTGTAGGGATTGCGGATGCCGGCGCCGGAGCCGATCGGCGAGCCCAGCGGCATCACCGCGGCGCAGCCGGCCTGCTCGAGGCGGCGGGCGAGGACGGGGTCGTCGTTGGTGTAGGGGAGGACGGTGAAGCCCTCGCCGACCAGCGTCTCCGCCGCGTCGAGCAGCTCGACCGCGTCCGGGAGCAGGGTCCGGTCGTCACCGATCACCTCGAGCTTCACCCAATCGGTCTCCAGCGCCTCTCGTGCCAGCCGCGCGGTGCGGACGGCGTCGCGGGCGGTGAAGCAGCCGGCCGTGTTGGGAAGCGTGAACAACCCGAGGCGGTCGAGGACCTCGATAACCGAGCCCCGCGTCAGCGGGTCCATCCGCCGCATCGCGACGGTGACGATCTCGGTTCCCGACTCCTCCAGCGCCCGTTCCATCTGCTCGAGCGAGCGAAAGCCGCCGGTGCCGACGATCAGGCGGGAGCGCAGGTCGCGCCCGCCGATCGCCCAACCCGGCACCGGCTCGGAGTCGACCCCGGCTGCCCCAGCCGCCGAAACCGGAGCATCCTCCGCCCCACCCTGGATCGCCGCCAGGACCTCGACGCTCTCCCCCTGCGAAAGAGCGGTGGAGGCCCAGGCGGCCCGGGGGACGACCTCCCCCTCGAGTGCGACCGCGACGCCTCGGGTGCCCTCGTCCGCGCCGCTGGCGCGAACCGCGTCCTCGACGCTCGCCCCGTCGGGAAGCTCCAGCGGCTCTCCGTTCAGCTCGACCCTCACGCCGCCACCTCGGCCCCGGTCAGCAGCCGCGCCACCCGCTCGGCGGTCAGCGGCGCCAGCAGGATCCCGTTTCGGTGGTGGCCGGTCGCCAGGATCAGACCCTGCAGCGCTCCCGGGCCGATGATC
>JBBRHQ010000081.1:0-10805 GCA_038222365.1 Solirubrobacterales bacterium | reverse complement strand
ATGACGATCGGCTTCGGATCGCCCTCGGCGGGCGATCGAAAGAGTGGCGGACCGAGGCGACCGGCGTCTCCGCCGATCAGCCGCAACTGGTGGCGAGTCGCAGGGGGTTCGTATTCGCGGGGCTGCGCGATGGGGCCGTGGCCGTCGGCCGCCTCGATCCCGGTCGCGATGGCGGCCCAGCGCGACCCAGCGGCGAGGTGCATGCGCCCGATCCGATCGCCGGCTTCGGCCTGGCAATTGCCGGGGGCGAAACGCTCGTCGCATACATCGAGGAGGGCGAGCAGGTGGTAATGACCGCCAGCCCCGACCATCCCGGCAGCCCGGCGGCGATCTCCGCGCTGATTGCGGGAGTCGGCAACTCCACCGCGGCGGCCGGGGCGCGGACGGGTCGCGCCATCGTGCTCTCGCGCAACCCGAGGTACCACGTCATCTCGCTTGCCCTGCTCGAGGGTGTGGCGCGGTCGGGAGACATCGCCGTCGACAGTGGCCAGGAGGGCGATGTGGCGATCACCGGCGATGGCTCGCGGGCCTTCGTCGCCTACTGGGACTACCCCGATGGCCGCCAGCTCGACGTTGCCCGATTGCCGCTGGGGCGAGACAAGTTGACCCTCAACCCGGACCTTCTCCCGATCACTCCGGTCCTGACACCGGCGAAGATCGACGCGGTCTCTAACCCGCAGGACACCCTGCCCGTCGACGGCAAGGTGGCGATCTGGCTGGCCTCCCTCGCTCTGCTGTTGACGATCGTCGGGGGGTTCCTGCTGCTGCTCCGGCGCCGCCCGGGGATCCGGATGCTCCCGTTCGCGATCGTGCTTGGGCTGGTTGCGGGGTTCGCGGTCCGAGGCGGCTATCTGGCCCAGCTCGGTGTCTACGGGCTCCCGGCCAACGATCTGCTGACGCTCGATCGCAGCGGCGTCGACGCGGTGGTCGATGCCTTGCTGTTGATCGCCGCGGCGACCGCCGTGCTGTGTTTGGCCGGCCGTCTCCTCCCCACCGACCTGGGCAGCCGCCTGCTGGGGAGGTTGAAGGCGGTGAGCCTTCCCGGATCGCCGCCGGCGCTCAGAGTCGTCGCCCTCTTCCTCGCGGTTTCGCTGGCGGTGGCGGTCTACCTGCTTGGCTCCGCAGGGTTCGAGGAGCTATCGAAGAACCGGCAGACCGCCTTTGCCGGCAGCGGCTATAAGCTGGCGCTGCTCTACGCTGGCGCGGGCGCCTGGCTGGTCTACTTCGTGGTGTGCGGCTGGCCTCGCGTTCGCCGGGACCGGATCCTGCTGATTGCGCTGGGCTGCGCTGCCCTGCTGCCGCTGCTGATCAGCGGGACCCGCTCGGCGGCGATCCTCGGTTTCGTCGTCCCGATCGTCCTCTTGATCCATCTGCGGGTGAGACCGATCCGGTTGCGCGCCGCCCTGATCTTTCTGGCCTGCCTGTTCGTGGTCGCGATCGGGATGCGCCAGACGCTCCGCGGCGACGCCCCGACCCCGTTCCTGAGGGAGGCCCCGGCGAAGACCGAGGCCGACGGCGACATCGCCAAGGCCCTGGAGCCGGCGCTCGGGTGGACCGAGGCGGCGGCCTTCGACGGCTTCGTCCTCGTCAGAACCCAGTACGTTCCACGATTCGGGACCGACCCGTGGCTGACCCCTGGTGCCTTCCTCGGCATCCCCGTTCCGAGGTCGATCTGGCCGGGCAAGCCGCGCAGCGCGATGGACACGTTCACCGACCACATCAACCCATGGGAGTACAGGCTGACCCACGTGGGTCAGACCACATCGCTGCCCGGCGAGCTGACGATGGACTGGGGCTTGATCGGCGTCTTCGCCGGGTTCGCCGCCCTGGCGGTGCTGCTCTGCCTGCTGGGCGAGCTGCTCGCCGGCGCCGGCGGGGCTTTCGGCTGGCTCCTCGCGGTCGTCCTAACGCCGGCGGCGGGCGGCTCGCTTTGGGCCGACTCCTTCAACACTTTCTGGGGGGCGATCGTCCTGGTGGTGATGATGGTCGCCGTCGTGATCGCCGCCAGGCTCCTCGACGCTTTCGGAGGCAGAGGCAGGTTGAGAAGGTCGCAATGAGATACGCCGGGACTAACGGATTAATCCGGCGCGATCACCTGAGTCCCGGCATCTCCCTCGAGCACCTCTGCGGCTCTGGCCAGCTCGCCGATCGCCGCGCGCCTCCCGCCCGCCTCGACGAAGCGGCAGGCCGCCTCGACCTTCGGGCCGATCGAGCCGGCCTCGAATTCCTCGCGGCGCAGCCGCGCCGGTGTGGTGCGGCCGAGCGGTTCCTCGGCCTCGGTGCCGTACCCGAGGCGGACGGAGTCGACGTCGGTCAGCATCACCAGCACCTCGGCCCCGAGGCGGCGGGCGAGCAGGGCAGCGGTGAGGTCCTTGTCGACCACCGCCTCGACCCCCCGCAGGGCCCCGGTCTCATCAGCGGCCACCGGAATGCCGCCGCCCCCCGCGCAGACCAGCAGCACTCCGGAGGAGACCAGCAGCTCCAGGCTCGTCAGCTCGACCAGCGCCAGGGGCTCGGGCGATGGCACCAGGCGCCGCATTCCGTCGCCGTCCGGGCCCATCGCCCACCCCCGCTCACGGGCCAGGCTCTCGGCCTGCTCGATCCCATAGACGGGGCCGACCGGCTTGCTCGGGTGGCGAAACGCAGGGTCGGCGGGGTCGACCACGACCTGGGTGAGGACCGTGACCGCATCGCGTCCCGGCAGCGCGTTGCGCAGCGCGGTCTCCAGCATGTAACCGATCATCCCCTCGCTCTCGGCCCCGAGGACGTCGAGGGGATAGGGCGGTACCGCGTCGTAGCTCTCGCTCTGCAGCGCCAGCAACCCCACTTGGGGGCCGTTGCCGTGAGTGAGCATGACGTCGTGCCGGCGTGCGATCTCGGCCACGACCCCCGCGGCGAGCTCGATGTTGCGGCGCTGGGTGCCGGCGTCAGCCGGCTCGTTGCGGCGAAGCAGCGCGTTCCCACCAAGCGCGAGCAGGACTCTCATCACCCCCAGATTGGCAGCTCGCGGGCGGCCAACGGAGTCCCCACACGCGCGATGTGGCGGCCAACGGATGCCAGCGCCGCCGCGCCGACCTAGCTTCATCGGGTCGGGCCATTTGCAAACGATGAAAGAGTGACCTGATGCTGGAGAAGAAGGGTGACTCGATCACGGTCGTCCTAGCCGATGACCACGCGGTGGTCCGAAGCGGACTGCGGGTGCTGCTCGACGCTGAGACCGACCTCGACGTGATCGCCGAGACCGACGACCGGACGAGCACGGCACGATCGGTTCGGCTGCGGCGCCCCAGGGTGCTGGTGCTCGACCTGAGAATGCCCGGGGCGGCGCCGGCGTCCGACATTCCCGAATACCTCGAGAGCAGCCCCCGGACCGGGATAGTGGTGCTGACCATGGACAACGACCCGATCACCGCGCGTGAGATGCTGCGGGCCGGGGCGGGTGGTTATGTGCTCAAGCAGGCCGCCGAGCGCCAGCTGGTCGAGGCGATTCGCACCGTGGCCGGCGGTGGCGGCTACATCAATCCGGAGCTTGGCGCCGCACTCGCCAAGGGCCAGGCGGACTCGGTCGAAGGGTTGGGCGACCGGGAGCGGACGCTGCTCGCCCTGCTGGCCCTCGGCCACACCAACCGCGAGATCGGAGAACGCCTCCACCTCAGCGTGCGTGCGGTCGAGGTCAACCGCAGCCGTCTGCAGAAGCGACTCGGCCTCGACGGCAGGCCGCAGCTGGTCCGCTTCGCGCTCGAGAACCGGCTGATCGAGCCTCAGCCGGCCGACCGCAGCTGAACTGCCGCAGGGCCGGCCTCAGGCCTTCATCATCCCGTGGTCGAGGGCATAGCGGACCAACTCGGCGCGGGTCTGGATCCCGAGCTTCTGCTGCACGTGAACTCGGTGTGACTCGACCGTGCGGACGCTCAGGCCCAGCCTCTCGGCGATCTCGTTGTTGGTGTGGCCCAGCGCGATCAACCCGAGGACCTCTCTCTCGCGCTCGGTCAGCTCGTCATCGGGCGGGCCCCCATCGCCCTGGCGCTCGAGCTTCGCGCCCAGCTCGGGGCCGATGTAGCGGCGGCCCTCCACCGCCCCGCGCACCGCCCTGACCAGCTCGGGAGCGGCGGAGGCCTTCAAGACGTAGCCGATTGCCCCTGCCTCCAGAGCAGCCCGCGCGGTGGTCGGATCGTCGTGCATCGTGACCACGACGATCCGGGTCTGCGGCGAGGATTCGAGGATCCGCGGGATCGCCTCGATGCTGCTCTCCGAAGCCATCGACAGATCGAGGACCAGGACCGCGGGGTGGAGCTCCGCGACCAGCTCGACCGCCCGCTCGACCTCGCCCGCCTCCGCCCGCACCTCGAGCCCCGGCTCGGCGTCGAGCAGAGCCCGCAGGGCGCTGCGGACGACCGGATGATCGTCGGCGATGACGATCTCGCTGGGGCTCTCAGCGCTCATCGGTGGGACGCTCGATCGGGATGCGGGCGTTGACCAGCGTCCCCTCGCCGGGGGAGGAGCGGATCTCCAGCTCGCCCCCCAACAGCTCGATTCTCTCCCGCATGCCCGTCAGCCCGACGCCCGGCTGCGTCGACTCGACGTCGAAGCCGGCGCCGTCGTCGTGGACGGAGACCACCAGCCCGCCGTCCTCCGGCCCGGCGCCGATCCGGGCGCGATCCGCTCCGGAATGCTTGATCACGTTGTTGAACGACTCCTGCACCAGCCGGTAGATCGCCCGCTCCTGCTCGGCGGAGAGCGGCGTGGTCAGGGCGATCGACGTATCCGCTTCGAAGGACCCGCGCTCGGCGCTCTCCGCGGCCAGCGATTCCAGCGCCTGGTCGAGCCCGAGGGTCTCGAGGGGGATCGGCCGCAGCTCTCCGATCAGCCTCGAGAGCGCGGCAATCTCGCGCTCCAGCGAGTCGACCGCCTGGTGCGAAGCGTGCTCCAGGGACTCGGCGCCTCCCGATCCCGGGCGCAGCGCCGTCGCCAGCTTGATCCGGATCGCCGCCAGCTGCTGGAGGGTCTCATCGTGGAGCTCGTGCGCCCAGTGGTGGCGCTCGCGCTCGGCGGCGTCGATCCGCTCGCGCAGTCGCTGCTGCTCGACCGACTGGGCCATCGCTACGGCCATCGCCGCGCTCGATGCGAACGCCTTCAGCAGGCGCGAGTGCTCCTCGTTGAACTCTTCTCCGCCCTTACGGTCGCAGGCCACCAGCACGCCCAGCCCGCCCGCATGGGCCTGGAGCGGGACCAGCAGGGCCACCTCGGCGCCAAGTCGCTCCCGCAGGGACTGCTCGCCCGGTTTCGCGCGTCCGCTGAGGCTGCGCGGGACCAGCGTCCGGACGGCCTCCCCCAGCTCTGATCCCTGCACCGGGACGGTCCAGCCCCGGATCCGCTCCGCTTGCTCGCCGGTCGCCGCCGCAAGGGTGAGGACGCGGCCGCGCTGCAGGAAGACCGCGACCGTCCGCGCCTCGACCAACGCACGCGAGCGCTTCACGATCAGCTCGAGGATCCGGCCGAGGTCGGTCTCGGAGTCCAGCGCCTCAGCGATGTCGGTGGAGGCCTCGACCTGGCGCAGCGCCCGCTGCAGGGCACCCTCGCGCTCGGTGAGGCCGCTGTAGAGGCGGGCGTGCTCGATCGCGATCCCGGCCCAGGTCGCGAGGATCTCCGCCGTCTCCTGGTCGAGCTCTCCGAAGTTCTCGCCGCCGGACTTCTCGGTCATGTAGAGGTTGCCGAAGGCCTCGCCGCGGATCATGATCGGGACGCCGAGGAAGGAGCGCATCTGAGGGTGATGTGGCGGGAAGCCGAAGGAGCGGGGATGCGAGCTGACGTCGTCGAGCCGCAGCGCCACGGGGTTTCGGATCAGCTCTCCCAGCACCCCGCGTCCGCGGGGAGGCTCGCCGATCTGGGCGGCGAGGCCGGGCTCTATGCCGGCGGTGATGAACTCGGCCAGCTGTTGTTTGGACTCGTCGAGCACCCCGAGCGCGGCGAACCGGGCTCCGGTCGTCTCGCGCGCCGCCTCGGTCACCGAGCGCAGCACCGTGTCGAGGTCGAGAGGTGCGAGGACACCGCAACCCACGTCGATCAGACGCCTTAGTCGCGGCCCCTCATCCATCGCCGTCGCCGCCGGGATCCTCCTCGCCGCCGGGCTCTTCGTAGAGGCTCTCCGAAGCCAGCTCCCGGGCCCGCTGGCTCCAGAGCTTGATCTCGAGGAAGACATCGTCGCCGTATCCATCGAGGGCGTCCAGCGCGATCAGGGTGAACTGGTCGTTGGAGATCGGCTCCTGATCGACGTTTCGCCCGTCGAGCTCGGCCGTCGCGGCGACCGCTCCCCGCAGCAGGGGGCGGCCCCAGACCAGCGTCACGTCCCCGGCCATCTCCGACTCGCCGCGCCAGCGGCCGATGACGTCGTCGTTGAGGTCGATCCGCCACTCGGGATTGTCCTCGGCGAGGACGTCGGTGAAGTCGGCGCTCGCCCTGAAGTCGGCCGGGTCGCCCTCGCTGGGCTGCACGTAGGAGACGTGACCGAAGAACTCGATCGGCCCCTCGGCCCCCTCGCCCCTCGCAGTCGCCGGGATCCAGGTGCGCCCGCCCCAGGCGCGCTCCGGAAACCACTCGATCTCGGCCGGGACCTCGATCGCCTCGGGAAGGTCGGTGATCGCCTCGCAGGCGGCGCCGAAATGCTCGCCGAGGCGCTCGGCGAAGCGCCCGTGGGGAACGCCGTCGTGCGAGCTGTCGGCGATGAAGCAGGGGATCGGGCGGGGCTCGGGCGGCATCACGGCCACCCTACCCGTCGAGGAATTCGCGCAGGTCGGCTGCGGCGCGCTCGGGCGGATAGACGTTGATCTCGACTCCCGTGCCGATCTCGAAGCCGGCTCTGATCGTCAGCCGGGGGGCGATGTCGATGTGCCAGTGGAAATACTCGGTGCCCCGGGGGGCGGTCCGCACCCAGAGGTTGAGCTCGGGGGCGCCGTCGAAGCGACGGGCCAGGGCCCGCATCGCCCTTCCCAGCATCGCGGCGCCGGCCTGGTCGAGCTCGAAGCTGGGCTCCGCCCGCCGCGGCAGCAGGCGCAGCTCGTAGGGCGACCGCGATGCCCAGGGGCAGATCAGCGCCGCCTCCTCGTCGATCGCCACGAGGCGCTCGCCGCGGCGCACCTCCTTGGCGAGCACGTCGGTGAGCAGCCCGCCGCCTGCGGTGCGCTCGCGGTAGGCGCCGACCCGCTCGCGCTCCCGCGCGACCGCCGGCGGGACGAAGGGGAGGGCGTAGAGCTGCGCGTGGGTGTGCTCGAGCGAGGCTCCGGCCCCACCCCCCTCGTTGACGATCAGCTGCGTGAAGGCGGCCTCGGACTGGGCCCGCATTCGCTCCCGCCAGGTCTCCAGGGCGGCGGCGATCTGCTCGTCGGAGAGCTGTGCCATCGCGGTCAGATGCTCCGGTGCGTTGACGATCACCTCGTGGGCTCCGTCCGCCGGGCGCGAGGAGAAGAGGTCCGGCTCGGTTGCTCGCGAGGATGCGCGCAGCGGGTCGGCCGAGCTTCCGAAGGCCGACTCCGACCCGGCGCCGGCGGGGGCCGGCGGAGTTGCCGAGGAGGGGGAGAGAGCCGGATAGAGGTTGGGTACGACCCTGGTCCTCCAACCCGGCGCGTCGGCCTCGCTCCCGGCGCGAAGCGCGAACACCTCGGGGGGAGTCATCGACTCCGAGCCCTCGCAGAAGGGACAGCTCTGAGGGTCCCTCGCCGCGGATCGCAGCGCTGTGAACGATTCCGGTCTCTCGGCCCGGGCGGGGGCGAGGATGGTCCGCATCCCCGTCAGCTGGTCGATGCGGAGCTCGGGGGAGCTCAAGCCGCTAGACGCTCATCTAACTGCGCGATGGCGGCAGGTTGTCCCCCTCGATGTCGTCCGGCCCCGGCGTCGTATCCGGGGGTGGCGGTGCGGGACCTGAACCCTCGCGCCGCGCCGCGGCCGCGACCCGCGCCGCGGCCTCCTCGTCGCCGCTCTCCCAGCCCAGGAACGGCTTGATCACGTCCATCGGCAGCGGGAAGACGATCGTCGTGTTCTGGTTGCTGCCGATCTCGAGCAGGGTCTGGAGATAGCGGAGCTGGAGCGAGGCGGGGTTGGTGCTGATGATGTCGGCAGCGTCGGTGAGCTTCTGAGCCGCCTGGTACTCGCCCTCGGAGTTGATGATCTTCGCGCGCCGCTCGCGCTCGGCCTCGGCCTGGCGGGCCATCGCCCGCTGCATCTGCTCGGGGATCTCGACGTCCTTGATCTCGACGATGCTGACCTTCACGCCCCACGGCTCCGTCTGCTCGTCGATGATCTTCTGCAGGTCTTCGTTGAGCCGCTCGCGCTCGGAGAGCAGCTGGTCCAGCTCGGCCTTGCCGAGCACCGAGCGCAGCGCCGTTTGGGAGATTTGCGACGTGGCGAGCAGGAAGTTCTCGACCTCGACGATCGCATTGTTCGGATCGAGGACGCGGAAGTAGGCGACCGCGTTGACGCGCGAGGGGACGTTGTCGCGGGTGATCACCTCCTGGGGCGGGATGTTGAGGGTGATCGTCCGCAGATCGACACGGACCATGCGGTCGATGATCGGGATCAGCAGGATCAGCCCCGGCCCCTTCTGCGCGATCAGCCGGCCCAGCCGAAAAACCACCCCCCGCTCGTACTCGCGCAACACCTTGATCGCCGAGGCGAGGACGATCACGACGAGGATCGCCAGGACGACAATCACCCCGATTGCAACATCCATCAGCTCGCTCCTTGGTCGGCTTGCTCGGCGGGCGCGGGGCTGACCAGCAGGGTCAGGCCCTCGACCGCATCAACCCTGACTCTACCCCCCGCGGCGATCGGCTCCCCGGCGTGGCTCGCCCGAGCCCGCCACAGGGCACCCTCAGCGAACACCTGCCCTTCGGGGTCGAGCGGCGAGCGGACCTCGGCGAGCTCCCCGACCATCTCCTCGTGCCCGGTGCGGATCGGCTCCGCCCTGGCTCGGGCGGCGCGTTGGATCGCAAAGAGGAGCAGGGCGCCGAGGATCAGACCGATCGCGATCGCGGCCGGCGCCGCCACGCCGCCGCCGCCCTCGCTCGTGTCGAAGAGGAGCAGGCCGGCGAAGACCAGCGCGACGATCCCTCCCGCCCCGAGGACCCCGTGGGAGTAGACGTGCGCCTCCGCGACGAAGAGGCCGATCGCCACCACCAGCAGCGCGATCCCGGCGAAGGTCACGGGCAGCTGCGCGGTGCCGTAGAGCCCCAGGAGGAGCGAGATCACGCCGGCCACGCCCGGGACGATCGCCCCCGGGCTGAACAGCTCGATCCCGAGGCCGATCAGCCCGACGGTGAGCAGCAGGTAGGCGATCGTCGGGTTGACGATCAGCGCCAGCAGCCGGTAGGGGAGCGGCGTGTCGTGGGAGGAGATCCGCAGCCCGGCGGTGTCGAGCACCTGCTTCTTGGGGCCGCTGACACGGAAGCCGTCGGCGCGGTTTAAGAGCGCCGCCTCGCTGGGGGCGATCAGGTCGATGAAGCCGGCCCCCAGCGCCTCGCGGGCGGTGACGTTGACCGCCCTTCTGACCATCTGCTCGCCGAGGTCGGGATTGCGGGCGTGCGAAGAGGCCAGCGCCCGCATGTAAGCGGCGGCGTCGTTGGTGATCTTGCGGCCGAGGACCTCGTTGTCGGAGCCCGGCCCTTCGGAGATCGGCGTCGCCGACCCGAGGTTGGTCTGCGGGGCCATCGCCGCCAGATCGGCTGCCTGGGTTATGTAAACACCGGCGGATGCCGCCCTCGCCCCATTGGGGCTGACGTAGACCAGCACCGGCATCGGCGCGGCGAGGATGTCGCTGACGATCTCCCGCAGCGAGTCGACCAGGCCGCCCGGGGTGTCGAGCCGGATGATCGCCACCTCCGCGTTCTCGTCGGCGGCCTGGTCGAGGGCGTGGCCGGCCCAGGCGGCCGTCGCCGGGGAGATCTCCCCATTCAACTCGAAGGAGTAGGCGATCCCGCGGTCGGACCTCGGGGAAGGGGTGCCAGCGGCAACGCCCGCGAAGCCGGCCAGCGCCAGAGCCACGGCGGCGCTCGCCAGCACAGCGGCGGCGAGGAGCGTGGGCCGGGCAGGTAGGGCACGCATGGCCCCGTCGATTATCCGCCGCGCCGCTGGTGAGAGTGATTTAAGTCAGCTATGAGGTGACTCTTTGAAGTCTCGGCAGCGGCGCCGGGTCAGCCCGGGTCGCTTGAGGAGCCGAGGCTGTAATGCTTGATGTCGGCGACCAAATCCTCCTGGCTCGAATACGGGCCCTGCTTGAGGTAGACGAGCTTCCCATCCCGGCCATAGAACGCGGTCGAGGGCAGGCCGACAAGCCCGAGGTCGTTCCAGACCTCCTTGTCGGGGTCGGTCACACTTGGATAGGGGAGGGGCTCCTCGCGCAGGAACGTCGCCGCCGCGTCATCGGAATCGTCGGTGTTGACCCCGAGGAAGGCGACCTTCTTGCCGATCTGAGCCGAGGCGCCCTGAAAGTACGGGAACTCATATCGGCATGGACCGCACCACGACGCCCAGAGGTTGACAACCACGGGATAGCCGCTGAGCCTCGATATCTCAGCCGCCAGGGCAGCGCTGCCACCCGGAATCAGCTTGTCTGGATGTGAATAGAGGGCTGCGAGCGGGGGTGGCGACCCGGCCAGCGCCTTGGTGTAGTTGGGCGCGGTATCTCCCTCGCCCCCGCCCGAGGAGCTTCCGCAGGCGGCAAGGGCCAGGCAGGCGGCAAGGGCCAGCGTCGCTGCACAGAGGGCTCTCCGGGGCTTTCGGGTCACGTCACCTGGTTTAATACGTTATGCGGGTCC
>JBBRHQ010000080.1:0-11002 GCA_038222365.1 Solirubrobacterales bacterium | reverse complement strand
GGCGGCGGTCGCGAAACCAGAGCCAGACGGCTCCCGCCAGAGCGGAGATCGAGGCCAGATAGCCGAAGCCCCAGCCGAAGCTGGAGAGGTAGTAGCGGAAGCCGTCGCTGTCGCCACCGCCGATCTTGTCGCGGGCGGCGACCTTGCCCTGGAGCGCCAGGTCGGCGTGGAACTCGGAGAAGTGGATCAGCGCGTAGGGGTTGAAGACGACGAATGTGAGTACTCCAAGGCCGAGCGCGAGGCCCGCGTCCTTGAGCCGCCGCGGCAGCTCCCCGGGGGTCAGCAGGGCCGCGGTCAGCAACGGAATGAAGACGATCCCGTCGGTGTACTTGGTCACGGTCGCCAGTCCGGCGCCGATTCCGGCGAGGACGTAGTCGCGCCTCCGGCCCTTGGTGAGAATCCCGGCCGTGCCGACCAGGGAGAGCGCCGCGAAAGTCATCGCCGGCACGTTGTTGAGCGCCGCGTGCGCGTAGAAGACCGGCAGGAAGGTGACTCCCATCAGCGCCGCCGCGAGCAGGGCCACCTTGCGATCGGCGAAGAAGCGCTGCGATGCGAGGTAGGTGAGCCAGACGCCGAGGGTGCCCAGCAGGGCGCTGATCACCCTGCCGATCAGGAAGAGGTCGCCGCGCTCCGGCAGCTGGTTGAGGATCGTGGCCGGCTCGTTGCCCGGGTGAAGGACGGCGAAGACCGCCCGCAACAGGTAGGTGTAGAGGGGCGGGTTCTGGAAGTAGTGGGGGTCGATCCCGCCCTCGAAGGCCATCCGGGCCGCGCCTTTGACGTAGACGCGCTCCTCATCGGTGAGGTAGGCGAAGGGCAGCCCCCATTTCGCACCCCAGAGCCGCAGGATCAGCGAGACCAGCAGGATCAGGCCGAGCACGGCCATCCACGGCTCGAGCGTGAACCGCCCGAGCCGCCAGCCTGCTCGCCCGCCTTCTCGCGCCACGGGAAGCGAGTCTATGGCCGCCGGCCGCGGCAGAAGATCGCCTAGGACGCCGCCACGGCTTGCCGGGCCGGGATCAGCTCGCGCTGCTCGAGGTAGGCGATCAGCTTCGCCGCCGATTCCTCGGGCTCCTCCGCCTCGGTATGGCACGTGATCTCCGGGTTCTCGGGCTGCTCGTAGGGGTCTGAGACCCCGGTGAACTCCTTGATCTCGCCCGAGAAGGCTTTCTCGTAGAGGCCCTTGACGTCGCGCTTGGCGCAGGTGTCCACGGAGGCCTCGACGTAGACCTCGATGAACCGCTCGCCCATCTTCTCCCTTGCCTCCTCGCGGATCTCCGCGTAGGGGGAGATCGCCGCGGTGACCACAGGGACGCCGTTGCGGGAGAGCAGGTCGGCGACGAAGGCGATCCGGCGGATGTTCGTGTCGCGATCCTCCTTGGAGAAGCCGAGGCCCTTGGAGAGGTTCTCGCGGACGACGTCGCCGTCGAGGATCTCCAGCCGGTTGCGGCGCTGCTCGAGCTCGGCCTCGACCAGCTTCGAAATCGTCGTCTTGCCGGCTCCGGAGAGGCCGGTGAACCACAGGCAGAAGCCCTTGTCGTGAGCCGCCCCATAGCTTTGAGTCGGGTCCGTCATCGGTTGTCTTCCTCCTTGTAAGCGTCGATCAGGATTTCGGCGACCTCGTCCCTGGAGAACTCGTGGGGCGGCTTCTCGCCCCTGCCGAGCATCTCCCGGACCTTGGTCCCGGAGAGGAACAGGTGCGCCTCGGAGTCGTGCGGGCAGGTCTTGTTGGAGGCCATGCCCTCGCAGTCGTTGCACCAGAAGGTGTGCTCGAACATCAGCGGCTCGATCCCCAGCTCGTCGATGTCGAGGTCGTCGAAGATCCTCTGGGCGTCGTAGGTCCCGTAGTAGTCCCCGACGCCGGCGTGGTCGCGACCGACGATGAAGTGCGTGCAGCCATAGTTGCGGCGGACGATCGCGTGCAGGATCGCCTCGCGGGGACCGGCGTAGTGCATCTTTGAGGGATTGACCCCGAGGATCACCCGGTCCTGGGGGTAGTAGTTGTCCATCAGCACCTCGTAGCAGCGCATCCGCACGTCGGCGGGGATGTCGCCGGCCTTCGTCTTGCCGATCAGCGGATGGATGAAGAGCCCGTCGCAGGTCTCGAGCGCCGCCTTGGTCAGGTACTCGTGGGCGCGGTGGATCGGATTGCGGGTCTGGAATGCGACGATCCGCTTCCAGCCCCGCTCCTCGAAGGCCTTTCGGGACTCCTCGGGGCTGAGGTAGCGGCGCATGAAGGCATCCTCGTGGTCGGGCAGCTCGTCGGACTCGATCGTCCCCCCGACGCAGCGGTCGCCCTCCTCATAGATCGCCGCAACCCCGGGGTGGGCGTCATCGCTCGTCCCGTAGACCTGCTCGGCCTCGCGGCGCCCGTCGCGCTCGAAGACCTCCTCGACCGTGAGGCGGCCCAGCGGCTTGCCCTCGTCGCTGGAGAGCCTGATCACGTCGCCGGTCGAGCACTCCAGGTCCGTGGCCAGGGTGATCGGGATCGGCCAGTATTGGCCGCCGGCGGTGCGCATCTCCGCACAGACGCGGTTCCAATCCTCCGAGCCCTGGAAGCCGGTGAGCGGGTTGAAGCCGCCGTTGGCGATCATCTCGAAGTCTGCGGTGTGGCGCTCGGAGAGGGTGTGTGAAAGCTCAGTCATCGTCTCGCTTGCGAATGGGGGGCTTGTTGAGAAGGAAGGTTCAAAAGAGCCGGCGGACGTTAGCCGCTCGGCCCGATTCGTGCCGCTTCGCCGCTCAGTCCGGGGTCAGTTGATCCCGCATTCCTGCTTGGCCGTCCCGACCCAGCGCCCGTCGCGAGGACCGGCGTCGGGACCGACGGGCTGGGTGCAGTGGGTGCACCCGATCGAGGGATAGCCCCGATCGTGCAGGGGGTTGTACGGGATGTTGTGCTCACGGATGTGGTTCCAGACGTCGCGCTCCGACCAGTCGGCAAGCGGATTCAGCTTCCACAGGTCAAAGCGCTTGTCCCAGGCGAACTTGGGGGCGCCGGCACGGGTGCTCGAGTCCTCACGGCGGATGCCGGAGACCCAGCAGTCTACGGAACCCAGGGCACGCCGCATCGGCTCGACCTTGCGCAGGCCGCAGCAGGCGTCGGGGTCGCGCTTCCACAGCTCATCGCCGTGCAGCCTCGCCTGCTCGTCGATCGAGAGGTCCTGGAAGCGCTCGAAGGAGACCCCGAAGTGCTCGGCCAGACGATCCCTCGTCTCGTAGGTCTCGGGGAAGAGGACGTCGGTGTCGAGGTAGAAGAAACGCGCCTCGGGGTTGATCCGGGTTGCCAGGTGGAGCGTCACCGAGCTCGTCTTCTGAAACGAGCAGGCGATCAGGTGCTCGGAGCCGAACTCCCCGAACATCCACTCCAGCGTCTCGGTGGCGTTGCGGGGCTCGAGCTCCTCGGCGACCATCTCGGGGTCGATTGCAAGGGTGGCGGGATTCAAATTGCGCACTCCCCTTCGCCGCGCTCGACCCTGTAGGGGTCGGAGCGGTTCCAGTCGATGAACTCCTGCATCGACTCCAGGCTGAACTCGGCCGGCATCGCCAGGTCGGCGACCTCAGCCTCGAAGCGCTCGCTCCCGACCCGCTCGACGTACCCGTTGAACTCCTCGCCCTCGGCGGCCTCGGCCTGGAACATGAGGATCCAGCGCTCGACCGCTTCGGGGACGCGCTTCGCCGGAAGCCGCGACTTCAGCCGCTTGCCGTAGATCACCTCGCCGCCCTCGTAGTTGCCCCCGACGTGGGGGATGTAGGCCGGCATCTGGCGCTCCCCGAGCTTCAGCGAAGCCCCGTAGAAGCCGATGTTGGAGATGTGATGCTGGCTGCAGCCGTTGGGGCAGCCGCTCATCTTCACGTGGATGCGCCTCGCCGGGCCCTCGGGGAGGTCCATCAGCTCGAGGCGCTCCTGCACCGCCTGGTTGAGGCCCATCGAGCTGGTGATGCCGAGCTTGCAGCTGTCGGTCCCGGGGCAGCTGACCACGTCGGTGGTCTCGCGCGGGCCCGGCGCCGCCAGCCCGATCGCATCGAGCCGCCGCCAGACGTCATAGAGGACCTCATCGCGGACCCAGCGCAGGACGAGGTTCTGCTGGACGGTGGTCCGAGCGTTGCCGCCAGTGAACTCGCGCATGATCGCGGCGAGGCCGCGGAACTGCTCGGGCGTCAGATCGCCGCGGATGATCTTCACCTCGACTGCGGAGAAGCCCTCCTGGCGCTGCGCCTGCACGTTGCGGCGGCGGAACTCCCGGAACTCCCTGGAGTCGCCGTTGGGCGACCCGGCCGAGGACGGCAGCGGCGGCGCCGAGGAGTGCTCGTCGTCGTCGAAGCGGAGCCGCTCGACGTCGAAGTCGCGCTCGGCCACCCAGTCGCCCTCGAGCTCCTCGTCGACCATGCGGCGGAACTCCTCGATCCCGATCTTGTCGATCAGCACCTTGATCCTGGCGCGGGCACGGTTGACCCGCAGCCACTCCTGACGATCGAAGATCCGCAACGCCGCCTCCGCCCACATCAGGTAGGCGCCGTCATCGGCGCTGGCGAACTCGGTAAGGGTCGGAGCCACTCGGGGCATGATCGAGGTGCCGCCGCCGACCCGGACCTCGAACCCGCGGACCCCGTCGCGAATCCGCGAGATGAAGGCGATGTCGTGGATCCCGGTGATCGCCCGGTCGGCATCGGAGCCGGTGAAGGCGGTCTTGATCTTGCGGGGCATCAGCTGCGTGGTCGGGTGGCGGACGAAGTAGCGGACGTAGGCGCCGGCGTAGGGGGTGGGGTCGAAGATTTCGTCGGCCGCCACCCCCGCCCAGGGATCGCCGGTGACGTTGCGGACGGTGTTGCCGCAGCCCTCGCGCGAGGAGAGGCCCGCCTCGGAGATCTCGCGGATCAGGCTCTCGGTGTCCCGCAGGGGGACATGGTGGATCTGGACGTTCTGGCGGGTCGTGATGTGGCCCTTGCCAAGCGGCGCGTAGCGCTCGATGACCTCGCCGAATGCCTCCATCTGCTCCGGCGTCACCCCGCCGAAGGGGAGCTTCACCCGGATCATCTGCACATCGGGCTGGCGCTGGCCGTAGACACCCTGCTTGAGGCGGAAGCCGATGAACTGGCCCTCGGGAGTCTGCCCGTCGAGGAACTTCTCGGCCTCGGTGTCGAAGTCGTCGAACTCGCGCTCGATGATCGGGATCACCTCACCCGGCACGTTCGCATAGGACTCCGGGTTCTCCAGCGAGCCGAGACGGCCCTTCCCGCGCTGCTCCTTGCCGATCGCCTGATCGAGCTCAGGCCCCCTCGGGGGGGTGGAAACCGGTTCCATCGCGCGCGCCGCCTCGCTTCCTGTCGGGTGGTTCAGTCGGTCGCCGCAGCGACCACCGGGGCTTCAGAAAGAATAGTACAAAACCGGACCGGGATTCGGGGTATTAGCCCTGCGGGGCTCTGCGGCGGGCTTCCAGCACCGCGGCCGCCTCGCCGGACTCGGCGACATAGGCTCCCTCGGGCTCCAACGGGAGGTCCGCTTCGGCCCAGGCCGCCAGCCCCCCCTCGATGTTGTAGGCGTCGAAGCCGGCCTCGCGGAGTGCCTGCGTGGCCATCGCCGAGCGATTTCCGCCGCGGCAGTAGAAGATCACGGCGCGATCGCGATCCAGCTCCCCGGCGCGATCGCCCAGCTCCGGCAGCTCGATTCGCATCGCCCCCGCGATCCGCCCCGCCTCCCACTCGTGCCCGGTGCGGACGTCGATCAGCTGCGCCCCGGCGGCGATCAGCTCCGAGGCGCGAGCCGGAGTGAGGTGGATGTCTTCGGCCGCAGCCTGGCTCATCGGCGCAAGGCTACTCAGACGCCTGGCGCTTCACCGAATCGAGAAGTGGATGACCGGCGGGTGGCATGGATGGGAGGACCCATCCCCGAGCACCCGCCGTGGAGCGCAGGGGATGGTGGGTCCCATCGATGACAGGACCCGCCGGCCAGCAACTAGTCGACGTCGGTGCTCTCGATCAGGAAGGCGACCCGCACGTGGGCGCGGTACTCATCGAGGTTCTCGCCACGGATGCCGGTGGAGACGATGTCCACGGCCCGGATGTTTCGCAGCGACCCGGAGGCCTGGCTCAGGGCCTGCTTCGCCGCGTCGTCGGTCGAGGTCTTGGAGCTGCCGACCAGCTCGATGATCTTGACTACAGCCACGTCTCCTCCTTGGATCGGATTACTGGGGTCTCAGTTCTATTCCCTCAGCCCCGAGCAAGCAACCGCCGCCCGGTCCGGTCGGGCCCGGATCCCGTCTCCCGCAGCGGTCAGTCGCCTGCAGGCGAGATCGGGAAGCCCGAGCCGGGATTCGCCGGAAAGGCACGCCGCTTCGCGCTCACCCCCTCGATCAGCCCCGCCCGCTGCCACGGGCTGGCTACCTCGACTGCCTCCGGCGGCGGGGTCGTCTCGACCAGGAACCGCTCGATCGCCGCCGCGATCACGGCGCTTTCCTCCGGGGTCGCGCCCGCTGCGGCCACCTCGATCCGCGGCCGAGGCGGCCGTCGCTTTCCGTTGCTCGCCATCGGCCGGACTGTAGCCGAGCCGAGCCAACGCGCCGGTGAAAAGAAATCGGCCCGCGCACAGCGGGCCGATTCTTAGGGTGAAACGGAGCAACTACTACTCCGCGCACGATCAGACTCAACTCCAAGAGTAGACCTCGGGCGGTTGTGGTTCAAGACTCGACCCGCCGAGCCGGCGGGTCGAGTCGCGGAGGGCGCCGGAGTCGAACCGGGACCGGCTTACGCCGGCCGCATCGAGTCTGAATCGCGCATCCCACCACGGGATTTCACCCTCCGCCCCCCGATAGCAGCATGGTTGTCAGCAAAGGAGGCGCGCGAAATGAGGCGACTTCGTAAGACTGGCCGCGTGATTCCGGTGATCGACTCGGAGGCGGTGCTTGCCGCCGTCTCGCCCAGCGAAGCGATCGAGCAGACGCGGCTCGCCTTCGAGCGCCACGGCGCCGGCGAGTGGTCGATGCCGGCCAAGGTCTATCTCGACAGCCCCCCGGGCGACTTCCGGGCGATGCCGGCTCGCGGCGACGGTCTCGCGATTGTCAAGTGGGTGACCTCGTTCCCCCACAATCCCTCCCGCGACCTCCCGGTGGTGGTTGGCGTGATCGTCGTCTCCGACGCCGAGACCGGCGAGTCCCTTGCCGTGATCGACGGCCGCTCGGTGACCTGGCTCCGGACCGGGGCGGCCGCGGCAGTCTCCGCCATCGCCCTGGCCGCCTCGCCCGGCGCCGAGGTGGGGCTGATCGGCTCGGGCGTCAACGGCGCCTGGGCAGCCCGTTGCCTCGCCGCCGCGGGCTTCGGGCCCGGCATCTGCCACGACCCGCGCACGGAGGTCGCGGAGACCGTCGCCGAAGAGCTGGGGTGGCGGACGGGGCCACGCGAGGAGGCTGCGGCCCAGGATGTCGTCGTCACCTGCACCCCCGGCGACGCGCCGGTGATCCTCGGCTCTGACCTGCGGCCCGGGCAGCACCTCGCGGTCCTCGGCGCCGACGGCCATGGCAAGCGAGAGATCGAGACCGAGGCGATCCGCCACTGCCACCTCTTCTGCGACGAGTGGCAGCAGGCCAGCGCCGGCGGCGAGCTCGCGGCGGCGGTCGCGGCAGGCGGGGTCAGGCGCAGCGACGTGACCGAGCTGGGCGCCGTGCTCCTCGAGACCGCCCCGGGGCGCCTCGACCGCGCCGAGGTGAACTTGTTCGACTCAACCGGGTTGGCGATCCAGGACCTCGCTATCGTCAGGGCCGTGCTTCAGGCCTGGAAGGAAGGGCGAATCGAGGCGCCGACGGTGGACCTTTGATGGCTGGGCCCACACGGCACCGGACCAGCCCGCCGCTACTTGATCATGA
Organism: Solirubrobacterales bacterium; assembly: GCA_038222365.1. Classification (GTDB taxonomy): domain Bacteria; phylum Actinomycetota; class Thermoleophilia; order Solirubrobacterales; family 70-9; genus JBBRHQ01. The sequence goes on along the minus strand of JBBRHQ010000080.1, from coordinate 3,152 downwards.
TCGTGAAAGCTAGTGAGACCTGGAAATGCGAAGCGTGAAGGCTCCGGCGGCGGCTGAGCTCGACTTAGCCCCCTCCGGTCCCTGGTGCGCCGAGTTGGACACTCAGCCTGGCGAGTGCAGCCCAGTCCACGTCTGCTAGAAAGCCGCTGAACAATCGCCTGGAGACTTCGTGCTCGGTCCCAAACTGACCCCAGTGCCGGCTAATGACTTCGCTGCGCAATGGGAGGTGATACGCGAAGACGCATTAGGGGCTTTGGATCGCGTCGGTCGTAGCGGGCAGCTGATCTTGGGGGAGGAGGTCGAGGCGCTCGAGGCAGCGCTTGCAAAATGGTGGGACATCCGTCATGTGGTTGGTGTGGGGAGTGGCCTCGACGCGCTGGAAATCGCTCTCCGATGCGCAGGCGTGGACGCCGGCGCCCGGGTGTTGACGACGCCTTTGACCGCATTCGCAACCACCATCGCCATTCTCAGGGTGGGCGCAGAGCCGGTGTGGTGTGACGTCGACAGTTCGGGTTCGCTCGACCTCGACCTTGCCTCCGAGGTGCTCGCAAATGATTCCTCGATACGGGCCGTGGTACCGGTACACCTCTATGGGCATCCCCTGAATCCGCTCGCGCTTTCTGCTCTGGCCGACCAACACGGCGTAATCATCATCGAGGATTGTGCGCAGTCGGCAGGCGCGATACGTAACGATCGACGCACCGGGCAGGCCGGGAGCGCGGCAGCCAGCAGCCTCTATCCGACGAAGAACCTTGGCGCGCTTGGTGATGGGGGCTTCCTGATTACATCTGACGACTCAATCGCCCACTGCGCCCGCACTATGCGTAACTATGGCCAGGAAGCTCACTACCGGCATGTGAGAGTTGGCCTCAACTCCCGCCTCGACGAGGTGCAAGCAGCAATTCTGCGGTCAGCGCTCCTTCCCAGACTCGACGATTGGCTTCGACGCCGCGCCGAAATTGCGACGCGCTACACCGAAGCGCTCCGGCAATCTCGGCTTCGCCCGATCCTGGCCAGCGGCGGAGTTTCGGCGAACCACCTCTATCCAGTCGAGGACGTGGAGGGGGATCCCGCCGCAACTCGGCGGCAATTGGCGTCCCGCGGAATCAGCGTGGGACGTCACTACCCGGTACTGTGCCCAGACCAGCCGGCAAGTGCCGGCGTGGGAGCGATCCGTGGGTCCCTTGACAACGCGCGTCGCCTGTCGCACCGTGAGATCTCCCTTCCGATCCATCCCCAGCTCGGCGACGCTGCTGTGGAGCAGGTCATCGACGCGTGTCTAGAGGGGGGGCAATGAGCGCCCCCGTCGACACGCTGGTGGTGCCGGTCTACCGGAACGAGAATGCAATCGACGAACTGGTCACTGCCGTCGGATCCATCTCTGAGGCGGTTCCGAGGCGATTCGAAGCGGTTTTTGTCGTCGACGGAAGCCCGGATGATTCACACGCCCACTTGCTGGACCGCCTGGCTGACGCGCCATTTCCGTCCCGCATAGTCGAGCACGCGAGGAACTTCGGCTCCTTTGCCGCCATCCGGACCGGCATGGCGCTGGCACGCGGCGAGCACATTGCCGTGATGGCCGCTGATCTCCAAGAGCCGCCGGAACTGATCATCGAGTTCCTTCGCAGGCTCGACACGCAGGAGGTGGACATAGTGGCCGGAGAGCGGGCGAGCCGGGATGATCGCGGAGACCTCTCTTCGAAGCTCTACTGGCGTCTGTATCGGCGCTTTGTCGTGCACGACATCCCTCGCGACGGCGTTGACGTGTTCGCCTGTAACTCGAAGGTCCGGGATGTCGTGTGCTCCCTTGAGGAAGTCAATACCTCCCTTGTAGCTCAACTATTCTGGGTCGGATTTCGTCGTGAGCTCATTCCCTATGATCGCCGCCCTCGCAGTGGCAAGAGTGGCTGGACGTTTCGGCGAAGGGTGCGTTACCTCTCCGATAGCGTGTTCGCGTTTACCGATCTCCCGGTGCGGCTGCTGTGGATTGCCGGCATGCTTGGCCTCACGCTCGGGGCAACACTCGCCGTTGCGGTAATAATCGGGCGTCTCTCTGGTGTAATCGACGTTCCGGGCTACTCCGCAACGGTGCTCGTGTTGATCTTCTTCGGGAGTCTCAATCTCGTCGGCTTGGGCATCATCGGCTCTTACGTGTGGCGAGCATATGAAACCGTCAAGGGACGGCCAGGCGCCATCGTCCGCACCATCACCGAGTACCCGCAAGGCGGTCGCAATGCGTGATGTGTTTGTCCATCCAGCCGGTCTGTGCGAAAGCGACGATGTCGGCCGTGGCACCCGGATCTGGGCATTCGCTCACATCCTCCCGGGCGCCCGCATCGGAGAGGACTGCAATCTCTGCGACGGCGTGTTCGTCGAAAGCGGCGCGGTTGTCGGCAATCGGGTCACGGTAAAGTCGGGTGTGCAACTGTGGACCGGGGTCGAGCTTGAGGATGACGTTTTCGTCGGGCCAAACGCGACCTTCACCAACGATCGCTTTCCACGCAGCCGCAGCTGGCTCGAGGAGCATCCCCGCACGCTGGTCAAGCGGGGCGCCTCGCTCGGCGCCAACGCGACCATTCTGCCCGGCGTCGAGATCGGCATAGAGGCCATGGTCGGCGCGGGAGCCGTTGTGACCCGCTCTGTCCCACCCCACGCCGTCGTGACCGGCAACCCGGCTCGGATCAGCGGCTACGCCGACCGCGCAGCGTCGCGAGTCGCCGAGCCACTGGAAGCGACGCCTGCTCCGGGAGTAGCGGCCATCGAGGTGGCGGGCGTCACCGTGCACCGCTTCGCCGAGCACCCCGACCTGCGGGGAACCCTCACCGCTGGTTTGCTCGATAGCCCGGACGAAGTCCCCTTCGGGGTCCGTCGATGGTTTCTCGTGTACGACGTTCCGACACGTGAAGTTCGTGGCGAGCATGCCCACCGGACCTGCCACCAGTTTCTGATCTGTGTGAATGGAGTGGTGGCGATTGCCGTTGACGATGGAAGGCGTCACCGTGACGTGCTGCTGGACAGCCCGGCGGTCGGGATCCATGTGCCGCCCCTCATCTGGTCCGCACAGTACCGCTACGAGCGCGACAGCCGGCTCCTCGTGTTCGCATCACACGAGTACGATCCGGATGATTACATTCGGGAGTACGACCGGTTCG
>JBBRHQ010000079.1:0-11104 GCA_038222365.1 Solirubrobacterales bacterium | reverse complement strand
TCGAGGCGGTCGCCCATCTGGCGCTGAACGAGTTCCAGAGCCTGATTGCCGCGGCGGCGGCGCTTCCGCAGGACCAGGCCACCCCACGGGTCCTGCCCTCGGCGGCCTAGGCAATCGGCCGCCGCTTCAGCGTCGGCGGCCTCCAGGCTCAGCCCTGCGGGGCCAGGGTCGCCGTGTAGAGCAGCCGGTACCCCCGGTAGCGGCAGCCGTAGGGGCGCTTCGAGCCGGGGAGCTGCTGCGGCCGGGACCTGCGCAGATCCTTGGGGCTCCGGCACCTGCCCTCGTGTCGAGAGGCCCGCCAGGCGCTCTTGGCGGCGTGGGTTACCCCAAAGGCCGGGGCCCAGGTCGGCACGGTGAGCGCGACGATGTTGCCGGGCTGGACCGGCAGGGCCCGGTCCAGCCCGAACCTGACCCGCTGGCCGAGGTAGGGGGTGAGCACCCGGATCGGGCTCTGGCGCCGCAGCTTGTAGCGCGGCGGGTCGGTTCTCGGCAGGCGCCGCAGAATCGCAATTCGTGCCTCCGGCGGTGAGCCGAAGAAGCCGTTGAAGAAGGAGCGCTGCCTGTTGCTGGGGAGCGCCAGGGAGATGCTCCAGGCCGTGATCTCGCCACTCTCGGGTACCCGGAAGGGCAGGTTCGTTGCCGCCGTCCGGGCCTGGAACCCTGTGACGCTTCCAACCGCCAGGCAGGGCAGCTTGGGACAGGCGGGCGCGGGAAGCGGTCCGGCGCCGAGCACCACGGTCGCCTGCCCCGACTGTCCCTTCGCGCCGGAGCTGATCCCCGGGAGCAGGCAGGCGAAGCCGACGACCAGCAGCGCCATGCCCAGCGCCAAGGCCGGGCGGTTGAGGCGCCTGAACCTCTCCTGGTTCGAGTCTTCCATCGACAGCTCCCGGTGGATTTGCGCGTGAGCGCAGCCTACGCGCCCGGGACGCTAGCGGGCGACGGCGTAGCGGATCTGGTCGCTGCCGCCGAATCCGAGGACCTTCCGCAAACCGTTGGTCAGGTCCCAGTCGTTGCCCTTGGTGTAGGGGCCGCGATCGATCACCGGCGCGATCGTCGATTCCCCGTGGTAGAAGAAGGTCACCTTGGTTCCGCAGGGGAGGGCCTTGTGTGCGACTCCGATCGTCTTTGCTCGCAGCACCTGGCCGCAGGCGGTCCGGTGCCCGTAGAAGCCCGGTCCGTACCAGGTGGCGCCGGAATGCCTCATCGAGCCGGTCAGTCTCCTGGCGGTGACCCTGTTGACGACGCCGCTGGGGCTCAGATCGACCCGCCGCTGAAACCGCTTCACCGCCGAAGCCGTGGGGCTCCTGAACTCGCTGCCGAAGCGCACCGCCGCGCCGTAGGTCTTCGACTTGACGATCCCGTTCAGCACCGCGACGTCATCGCCCTCCATCCCGAGCTTCAGCACGCGGGCGCCGAAGGGAATCGCGGGACGGTACGGGGAGGCGCCACCGCTGCTCGAGGAGATACCTCCGCTCGCCGCCTCCGCCACCGTGGCCGCGAGGGCCGGGAGCAGAGCAAGAACGAGTCCGAGCAGAGCCAGGCGAAGGCGGGGCCGGGATGCCGGGGAGTTGCTGCTCCGATGCGCTCTGGGGCGTGCGCCGTCTCTCATTCTCTTTCCTGCGCTTACGGGGTTAGCTGACGGGCTCGCGCTGAAAGAGCTGCGCTACGCGGCGGATGCCGGCGATTCGCCCCGACTGACGGGTCCCCCGATCCCCGGATATGTGGCGGAGATTCAGCGGTGAGTCGCGGCATCCTAACAAAGCGCAGGACGGTCACCGGGACCCTCCACGCGCCCATCGCGGAATCCCTCGGCACGATCCACCCGACCCCTTAGGGCTGCAGCTTCGCCTTCGCCGGAACGCCCCCGAGCCTGCTCCCACGGCGCTGCTCGGGTCGCTCAGGGACCGTAGTGCTGGGCCCCGGGCACCCAATCGACCCCGCGGCCGTTGGCGAGACGGTAGTCGTCGTTGGCCGGATTGAGGAAGGCGGGCGAACAGTCGGCGGCGGTTCCGGCGGGGGCGGCCCAGCCGTTGCCCGTGCAGCGGGTGCTGCCCGAACCCGCGGTGCTGGTTCCGGTGCCGCCGGAGTCGGTGACCGAGAGGATGTCGAAGACGTTGTCGGAGAAGGCCGCGTTGGCGAAGGAGCCGGTGAGCACGGCTGTCCCCCCGCCGCGACCGAAGCCGACGGTGTTGTGCCTGATCGAGACGTTTCGCAAGGGTCCGAAGATCTGGAAGGGGCTCAGCTGGAAGCCCGGGCAGAGGCTCGCCGGCCGGCAGGGCGAGTCCTGATCGACGATCAGGTTGTCCTCGGCGGTCAGCCCGTCGATCGCGCTTGCCTGGTCCTTGACGAAGAAGCCCTGCCCGCCGAAATCGTGTAGGAAGTTCTTGCGGAAGACGAGGTGATCGCCGACCCAGACCGATTGGAAGACGTCGTTGTGGTCGCCCTTCTCGACGTTGCCGGTGAACTCGTTGCCCTCGACGAGCAGCCCGTAGGCGTCTGCGTCGGCGGTGTCGTGGTAGCGGTTGGCGCGAATCGCGTCCTCCTCGGACTCCCCGGCGAAGCGGTTGCCAATGATCGAGATGTCATCGCAGCTGGTGGTCGAGGAGGGACACGCCACCACGCCGAACCCCGAGTAGGCGTTCAGGTCGAAGAAGTTGTGCTCGATGCTGGCCCCGGCCGAGCCCGGCTGCACGTCGACCTCGCCGGTGAGGCGGAAGCGAGCCAGCGTGATGCCGCCGCGCCCGCCGAGGCTGGCCCCGGCGACGGTCGCCTTTCCTGGGTTGGCGGCCTGCAAGGTGACCGGTTTCGCGGGGCTCAGAGAGAGCTCGCCGTAGGAGCCGTCGGCGAGGCAGATCACCGCGCCCGAGGCGGCGGAGTTGATCGCCGCCTGCGCCGAGGCGGCGCTGGCGACGGTCGAAGAGCAATCGCCCGCCGGCGGGGGCGGCGGGGGCGGCGGGGGCGGCGGAGCCGATGCGGCGGAGACCACCGTCCAGCTGTAGCCCAGCGGCGTCGCGTCGACGTTGTCGGCAGCGTCAATCGCGCGCACCCTGAAGCCATGGGTGCCGACGCCGAGGCCGGCGTAGGCCTTGGGTGAAGAACAACTCGCCCAGGCGCTGTTGTCGAGGCTGCAGACAAAGCTCGAGCCGGCTTCGCTGGAGGCGAAGGAGAAGCTCGCCGAGGTGGCCGTGGTAGTCGCCGGCGGGCCGTTGGTGATCGATGTCTGCGGGGCGGCGGTATCCCCAGCGGATGGCAGCACGCTCCAGGACCGCGTAGCTGCCGCCGGGTCGACGTTTCCGGCGGCGTCGATCGCGAGCACAGAGAAGCTGTGCCTGCCAGTCGCCAGCCCGCCTAAGGTCTTCGGAGAGCTGCACGACTCCCAGGCGTTGCCGTCGAGGCTGCAGGCGAAGCTGGAGCCCGCCTCGCTCGAACCGAAGGAGAAGCTGGCGGTTCTGCTGGGTGTCGTCGCGGCGGGGCTGCTAATTATCGATGTCTGCGGTGAGCTGGTGTCGCCGGTGGGAGCCAGGGGCCTCTGTGGATTCTTCGAGCAGCTCCGGATCCACCACCGCACCCCGGCCAGCCAGAGCTTGGGGGCCCGGTAGGTGCCCTTCCACCAGCCGATCGCGATCCGCCGCACCGTGGCACTGGATAGCCGCGAGCAGAGATCGGCGAGGCGAATCTGTGCAGGCCTCACTGCGGTACGGACCGCCACGGCCTTGGAGACACTGCGCTTCGCGCCGCGGGCGCCGCCGAAGCTGGCCGAGACCGCCCCGTGCTTGGCGCTGATGCTGGCCGAGACAGACCCGCCTCCCGACGCCTGGGCCATGCACGCCGCACCGGTCAGGAGCAGCGCCACGCAGCTGACGGCGAGCGCCACCCGCCTGCGCCGGCGGATCGCCGGTGAGGTTGCCGCCATGCTCCTTTGCGCCTTCTGAGGGCGTGCGTCTTTACCCATTCTCTTTCCTTCGCTTTCGGGGTTAGCTGACGGGCTCGCGCTGAAAGAGCTGCGCTACGCGGCAGATGCCGGCGATTCGCCCCAAACTGACGGGTCCCCCGATCTCCGATTATGTGCGGAGATTCAGCGGCCGGCACCCTAGCAGAGGGCCGGGCGGTTATGTAAACCACAGGCGCCTGAGCACCTGCGTTCATTCTTTTCTCGTCCGCTCGAGGACTTCGCCGAGGCGCGGCAATATCCTTTCCCCATGGCGGCCGCGGTGATTACCGGAGCGGGTCGCGGCCTCGGCCGCGCGGTGGCCTCGACGCTCGCCGCCCGTGGTTTCATCGTCCACCTCACCGACCTCGAGGAGACCCAGGCCACCGAAGCGGCCGCCGCGATCGGCGGTGGCGCCTTCGGCTCGGCGCTCGACGTCCGCGACGAGGAGGCCTGCCACTCGGTCGCCGCGACCACCGTGCAGATGGCCGGATCGCTCGACGTCTGGGTCAACAACGCGGGAGTGCTGATCACCGGGACTGCCTGGGAGCAGGATGCCGAGGCGCGTCGGCTGATGGTCGAGGTCAACACCCTCGGCACGATGAACGGAACGGTGGCGGCGCTTCAGCCGATGATCGCCGCGGGAAGGGGCCACGTGATCAATATCGTCTCCCTCGCCGGCCTGGTCGCCGCTCCGGGGGAGGTCGCCTACTCCGCCAGCAAGCACGGGGCGATCGCCTTCACGCTGGGGACCCAGCTCGACCTGCGCCGGGCCGGGATCGGCGACATCCATCTCTCCGCCGTCTGCCCGGACGGGATCTGGACCCCGATGCTCGAGGACAAGCTCGATGACCCCGCGGCGGCGGGTTCCTTCTCCGGCGTCCTCCAGACCCCGGAGGGCGTCGCGGCCGAAATCGGCAGGCTGATCGACCACCCGCGGCCGGTCCTGACCATCCCGCGCTGGCGCGGTGTCGTGGTCCGCCTCCTCGACGCCTTTCCCTCGCTCGGTGCCCGCGGGGTGCGCTGGCTGATGCGCGACGCGGAGCGCCGCCAGCGCCGCTACCGCAAGCTGATCGAGTCGGGTCACTGGCCACCGGCCTGAGCGGCCAACCGAAATGGGATAGGCCCCCTTTCGGGAGCCTCTCCGTCAGCGGGCCTGTAAGCCGGATCCTGTCGTGAGCGACCATCTGTCTCGCCGGGGCACTCGCCCCGCCGGGGCCGCCTGAACGGCAACCCTGCAGCCCACCTGGACCTCGCCGAGCCGGGTCATCGATCCTGTTTGGCCTTGCACCGGGCGGGGTTTGCCTGGCCGCCGCGTCACCGCGACGCCGGTGCGCTCTTACCGCACCCTTTCACCTTTGCCTGTGCGCGGCTCACGTGTGGCCGCGCCATCGGCCGTGTGTTTCTGTGGCACTTTCCCGCGGGTTTCCCCGGGTGGGCGTTACCCACCGCCCTCGCTCTGTGGTGTCCGGACTTTCCTCGAGGGGTTTTCTCTCCCCCCGCGATCGCTCAGCCCACGTCGTGGATGGTAGTCCTCCAACGGCCGGCTGCAAAGCGGCGCACTCCAGCGTCCTCGGCGGATCGACTTGCTCACGCACGAGGAGTGCGTTCGCGGCGTCATTCGGCCTGCGTCCTCGGATTGCTTGCTTTCGCCGGCTCCTTACTTCGGAGGCGCCTGGGCGCTTGGCTCGGTCAGCTCAGCTCGGAGCCGCAGTCCTGGCAGCCGCTGCTAATCCGCATCGCGCCCTGGCAGACGGGGCATTCGGCCGGGTTGCCGGCCGTCAGGTCCTCCCAGACGCCGAGGACCGCGTCCTCCAGCGTCCAACCCGACGGCTCGAACAACCGCGCGGCCGAACGTCCCATCTCCTCCGCCGCGAGCCCGTTTCGCTTCGGTTCTGTTGCCAACGCGCTCACGTCAGACCTTCCTGAAGACTCCCACGACGCGTCCGAGGACTCGGGCGTCGGCGGTTCTGATCGGTTCCATCGTCTCGTTCTCCGGTTGCAGGCGTATGTGGTCGGACTCGTGGTAGATCCGCTTCACGGTCGCCTCGTCGCCGATCAGCGCGACGACGATCTCCCCGTTGTCGGCGTCGTCGCTGGGGCGGATGATCACGTAGTCGCCCTCGAGGATCCCCGCGTCCTTCATGCTCTCGCCGCGGACCTGGAGGATGTAGTCGCCGTCCTCGCCGCCGATCACGTCCGGGACCTCGAGGTACTCCTCGATGTTCTCCTCGGCGACGATCGGCTCCCCAGCGGCGACCTGGCCGACCAGCGGCAGGCCGCCGGTGCGGATCGCCTTCTTCGCCTTGTCGAGCAGCAGCTCGATCGCGCGCGGCTTGGAGGGATCGCGGCGCAGCAATCCCGCCTTTTCGAGGTTGGCGAGGTGCGCATGCACGGTCGAGGAGGAATGCAGCCCGACCGCCTTGCCGATCTCCCGCACCGTCGGCGGGTAACCGGTCTTTGCCGCGTAGCGGCGGATGAAATCAAAGATCTCCTTCTGCCTCTTGGTCAGGTCCACGAGTCGCCTCTCCCCTCATCGGCCGCCGCGGCGGGTGTCAATTGGTTCGAACACATGTTCGTAGAGTAGCTGCCCCCGCGGACACTTTCAAGGGCCCGCCTGGGCAAGGCCGGTACGGCTCGCTACCACTAGAATCAACCGCCCTCGAGCGGCTGTGGCGGAACTGGTAGACGCGCAAGGTTGAGGGCCTTGTGGCCCTTTTGGGCCGTGGAGGTTCGACTCCTCTCAGCCGCACTACGGAGTGCCTGCTCGCCAAGCGCTCAGAGGCGAGATACTGCGCGGCGATGTCGGAGGAGAACGTGGAGATTGTGCGGGCGCTCGCCGAGGGGTTCCAGCGCCGGCAGCACGAGCGGGCGTTCGAGTTCTACGACCCGGGGATCGAGTGGGACTTTTCGGCGTGGGCGGACACCAACCCGGATATCGCCGGCGTCTATCACGGCCACGAGGGCGTCAGGACCTACTGGCGGAACTGGCTCTCGGCGTGGAGCGATCTCCAGTTCGAGATCCAGGACGTGGTGGCCGGGGGCGACGAGGTTGTGCTCCTAATCCGCAACCAGCGGCATTGGGGACGGCACACCGGACTCGAGACGGAGTTGGCGCCTTTCGGGATGGTGTTCACATTTCGTGGCGGCAAGATTGTTCGGCTGCGGGGCTTTCCCGACCAGCAATCCGCCCTCGAGGCCGCCGGAATGGAGCCATAGGCGACCGCCAAGCTGCGGTTGGTGCTCAGCCGGATCCTCCCAGGAGCGCCAGCCAGACGCCCGACAGCGAGATCGGGTCGGCGCTGTCGATGCCGCGAACCGAGCGCTCGAAGCCGACCCACTCCCGTCCCGCGCCCTGGCTCGCACTCCGCCCGCCAACGGCGGTGAGCAACGGATCGTCGGTGATCTCTTGCGCAGATCGGCGGCTCAGCCCTGCTGCGACGCGGACGGCGCCGCGCCGCAGCAGGGCGGTCCGCCGCACGCCGTCCGGGACGATCCGGAAGACGACCTCCTGCAGCGAGGGACCGAGGCCCAGGTCGCTGCCCCACCAGCCCCGATTGCGCTCCAGGACGGTGATTGACGCGACCTGGCCGCGCAGCTCGAAGGGCCCGGATCCCGACCGCCGGGCGCCGAGGAAGGATGCACCGACGCCGGACTTCGGCGACAGCGCGGGCGGCGAGACGATCCCAAGCCGGGGGTCGGCGAGACGGGCCGGCAGGCCGGGCAGGGGCTCGGCGAAGATCAGGCGAACCGTGTCGGGCCTTGGCGCGGCGACGGCGAGCAGGCCCGGGACGAGGCTGCGGCCGACCGGATCCGTGCGCCAGCGCTCGACGTTGGCGGCAACCGCGGCGGCGTCGAGCGGCATCCCGTCCTGAAACCTCACCCCGGCGCGAAGACGAAAGCTCCAGACGCGGTTATCGCCGGAATGCGACCGGCCGAGGGCGAGCCCGGCTCGGGGCGGCTCACTGGCCGCATAGGGGCCGCGCAGACGAGCGGTCAGCGGCTCGAAGATCTGCCGGGCCACCTCCTCCGCCGAGAAGCCGGCTGCATGGAGGGGATCGAGGCTGCCCGGCCCCTCGCCGATCGCGTAGAAGAGCCGTCCCCCCTCCCCCGCCCGAGACGCGCCCGTATCGGCGAACGGCGGGCCGCCGCCGCTTCCGCACCCGGCGAGCAGCGCCAGCGCGAGCCCCGCGACCAGCATGGCGCGAACCCGTGGCGCCATCGGGCCGGCGCTCAGATCTTCAGCAGGACGAAGGTGTTGAGGACGAAGAGGATGGCGAAGAAGATCGTCGCCCTGTCGAGATTGCGCTCGACCATCGAGCCTCCTCCGATCGAGCTGCCGCCGCCGCCGATCCCGAAGGCGCCGGAGAGGCCCGCGTCCTTACCCGAGTGGAGCAGAATGAGGAAGATCAGGGTGACGGCGATGATCACCTGGATGACGCTGAGAATCGTGTACACGGCCGTGGATTCTAGGGGGATTCGCCCTCGATACGGGCCGATGCATGCGCCGGGGCGTCCCGGCGCGCCCGATCGAGCCGGTTGAGCAGCTCGACCGCTTCCGATCGCAGCTGCGCATCCTGGTCGCGGAAGTCCTCCTCGGAGAGCTTTCCCGAGGCGTGGTCGAGCTGGGTGTCGCGAATCTCCCGGTACTTCGCCTCCTTGCGCGCCTCGAGGTCGGCCAGGACCGGGTCTTCGCCGACCTCCTCCGGGGCTCCCTCCCGGAGCAGGGGGCGGAGAACAAAGGCGGCGACCAGGGCGAGCAGGACGACACCGTAGAGAACCTCCATGGCTAGGCCCGCGAGAGGTCCCGCCCGAGCCGGGCGCCCTGGAAGCTGGATACCCGCCTCCGGCCTGCCCCGGGGGTCGGCCAGATCGCGATCAGGGCGCCGGCAAGTGCGATCAGCCCGCCGATCCACATCCAGGTGACCAGCGGGTCGACGATCACCCGGAAGGTGGCGGCCGCGTTTTCGGCCAGGAAGCCGCGCGCCAAGCGATCGGCGGTCCGCGACTGCAGGTCGTTGATCTGGGCGAGCGCGATCGGGCGCAACGAGGGGTTTGCTGCGGCGTTGCGCATCAGGGCATTGACCGCGCTGCATTGTGGAGGGGTCCCGGGGGCGGCCCGGACGCAGTCCCGGAAGCCGCGATCCGCCGCACGAACCCGCCGCTGGACGCCGCCGATGTTCGGCTGAACCGCCGTCCAGAGGTCGCTTCGGGTGCCGGTCTTCAGGCCGACCTCGCTGGTCGACTCTCCCTGGAAGAAGCTGCCGATGCTCCCTGTCGGCGCTCCGGTCGGGCGGAAGTAGCGCCGGCTGGGGCTGAGCAGAGCGAACTCCTTGCCGTCGCGCTTCACATCGAGCACCGCGCCGAAGCTCAGCGCCTCGCGGTCGACGCTCACCGTTGGCCGCTCGTAGGTGACCCGGTAATCACCGACACCCGCGCTCTGCCCCGGCCGCAGGGTCACGTCGCGGTTCGTCTGGAAGCTGGAGGATGCGGCGATCCCGATCAGCAGGATCGCCACCCCGGCGTGGACGATGTAGCCGCCGTAGCGCCGGCGGTTGCGGGCCGCGACGGCGAGCATCGCCATCGGGATCGAACCGCCGGCGACCTCGCGCCGCGCCCTGCCGCCGCGCCAGAACTCCTGAGCCAGCGCCGCAAGGGCGAAGAAGGCGAAGACGAAGAGCGCGAACGCCCAGGGCTTTCGCTCCGCGTCGCTGAGCAGCGCCAGGACCGCTCCCCCGCCCGCCGCAAGCACCGCGGGCCAGAGGAAGACGCCCTTCGCCGAGGACCAGCTGACCCGGCGCCAGGCCAGCAGCGGGCCGATCCCGGTGAAGAGGACGAGGAGGATTGCCAGCGGGGTCGTGTAGTGGTCGAACCAGGGTGCCGCGAGGGAGGCCTTCTCGCCTGTGAACAGCTCGGAGATCAGGGGGAAGAAGGTGCCCCAGAAGATCACCGCCGTGAGCGCCACCAGCAGCAGGTTGTTGACCACGAAGACCGCCTCCCGGGAGGCGAGCGAGTCGATCCGCTTCTCGCTTCGCAACTCGTCGAGCCGGCTCGCGATCAACACGGTCGAGCCGACCAGGACCACGGCGATCAGGCCGAGGATGTAGGGCCCGACGGTCGAGTCACCGAAGGCGTGGATCGACTGGAGCACCCCGGATCGCACCAAGAAGGTCCCCAGGAGGGCCAGCGAGAAGGTCGCGGTGATCAGCGACACGTTCCAGACCTTCAGCATCCCCCGCTTCTCCTGGACCATGATCGAGTGCAGGAAGGCGGTGCACATCAGCCACGGCATCAGGGCCGCATTCTCGACCGGGTCCCAGGCCCAGTAGCCGCCCCAGCCGAGCTCGGTGTAGGACCAGCGGGCGCCCAGCAGCAGCCCGATGCCGAGGAAGGTCCAGGCGATCAGCGCGAACCGCCGAGTGATGCGGATCCAGGCGGCGTCGAGCCGGCGGGTGATCAGGGCGCCGACGGCGAAGGCGAAGGGGATGGTCAGCGCGACGTAGCCGGAGTAGAGCATCGGCGGGTGGATCATCATGCTGGGGTGCTGGAGCAGCGGGGTGAGGCCGACCCCGTCGGCCGGCGCCGGAGACACGGTCGCGAACGGGTTGACGTTCTTTGCGAAAAGCATCAGGCCGACGAAGAAGGTCGCGATGCCCATCATCACCGCGGTCGCGTAGGGGACTACCTCGCGCAGGCGGTTGCGGGTCGCGAAAAGCGCGGCGCTGGAGGCGATCGAGAGGACCCAGGCCCAGAGCAGCAGCGACCCCTCCTGGCTCGACCACATCGCCGCCAGCTTGTAGAAGGCCGGAGTCTCGAGCGAGGAGTGCTCGGCGACCAGGTTGAAGGAGAAGTCATCGCCGGCGAAGGCGATCTCGATCACCACCACGCAGACCGTCAGCAGGGCGCAGAGGGCATAGACGGCGCGCCGCGAGGAGTCGATCCATCGCCGCTCGCCGTGGCGGCCGATCAGCGCCGCGACTGCGGCGAAGATCGCGGTCAGCAGGGCGAGCACCAGCGCGGCGCTGCCGAGGCTATTGATTCTTTGCCTCCGAGAACTTCGACGGGCACTTGGTCACCAGGGTGTCGCGCTCGCCGACGAAGGTGCCCCCGCGGAGCTCGCCGGTGAGGACGATCTCCCGGCCGCCCCTGAAGGGGTCCGGGATCGTGCCCCGGTAG
>JBBRHQ010000078.1:0-11154 GCA_038222365.1 Solirubrobacterales bacterium | reverse complement strand
GACCGAGGAGTGGAGGGCGCGCGTCCTGACCCTGGCGGTCCGCTCGCTGCGCTCCGTGGCGCCGGGATCGCTCGCCGCCCTCGAGGAAGCCGACGCGGCGGTGGTGGCAGTGATCGTTCCCGCCGCCGAGGAGGAGCGGATCGAGCGCGCCGCGATGGCGCTGGAGAGGGAGATGGCCGAGAGCCTCTCGGCCTTCCACGCGACGATCGGCAGCAGCCGTCGCGCCGGCGACCCGGTCGACCTCTACCGGGCCGGCAACGAGGCGCGGCTGGCGGTCAATGTCGGCGAGGCCGAGGGACGCTCGATGCTCGCCTTCGAGCACACCGGCGCCTACCGTCTGCTGCTGCCGGCGATGAGCGAGGACCCCGGGGAGCTCGAGCGCTTCTACTCCGAGACGATCCAGCCGCTCGCCGCCTACGACGAGCAGTACGAGACGGAGCTGGTGCTGACGGTCGAGGCCTACCTCGACAACGACGGCAACGTCGCCGCCACCGCCAAGCAGCTGTTCACCCACCGCCACACGATCCGCTACCGGCTGGAGAGGGCCAAGGAGCTCTGCGGGCACGACGTCTCGGCCACGGTCGGCCGCGAGAAGCTCGGTCTCGGTCTCAAGGCGATGCGCGTCCTCGGCATTCCCTCGGCCCGGGGGCCGGCGATGGAGCCCGGCGCCGAGGCCGGGCAGGTCCGACCGATCTAGTCGCTGGCCCTGGTGGTCCGGACGGCGGCGCCGACCGTCTCGGCGCTCGAAACCCTGACCTCGACCCGCAGGCTTTGGTGGCTCTTGAAGTAGCGGCGCCCCCTGCGACTCATCTTCAGCCGCAGCGTCTTGGTCTTGCCTCCGGCGGCCCTGAAAGTGCCCTTCGCGATCCGCCCGCGACCCTGATGGCCCGACCTTGGCGCCCCGCGCACGACGATCTTGCCCTTGTGGCAGGAGGCGAAGCCGGCCGGGCACTTGACCTGTGCCTTCAGCCGGGAGCCGCGGACGTCGAGCTTGCCGGTCGAATGCGCCCGGGCCTTTCCGAAGTCGGCGAAGCCCGGGGCCAGGTGGTAGCCCTTGGGCAGGAACTTCGGCGTCTTCGCCTTGACCACGCCGCCGAGCGAGCCGGGCTTCTCCAGCACAGGCAGGGTGAGATGCAGTTTCCTCACCTGGACCTGCTGCTGGTCGTTGGAGGCGCGACCGTAGGGGGCGTCGTTGGGAAGCAGCTCGAGCTTGGCGATGTGCCCGGCGGCGAAGTGCCAGCCGTTCGGGTGCAGCTGGAAGACCTGCTTGACGAAGCCGGGGTCGGTCTTCGGCCGCCACAACCCTCGGTCGAGCAGGGTCTCCTTGCCGTCGGGGCCGACGTCGAGCAGCCTGGCGGCGACCTGCGAATTGGCGTCGGTCAGCTTGAACTCGGCGACCACGGTCGGAGAGCCCATCAGCGTGTAGCCACCTCCGGCCGCGGCCGGCAGACGGTAGGTCGCGGTACCGGCCTGGTCGGCCGCCGAGGCCTGGGCGCAGGCGCCCGGCCCGGCTATCGGGTCGAAGGTGTTGCCGATCGCCGGGTCGCCGGCGGTTGGCTCGATCGTCTTCGCCGCCGCGGCGGCGTAGCGGACCTCGCCCTTGGAGATGTGGGCCCAGTCCTTGGCGAAGTAGGGCCCGCCGGAGGGGCTGGCCTGCGGGCAGGTCTGCGTCAGGGTCTCGATCCCCTGGTAGGGGACAGAGCTGCCACTCCCCTGGGCGTTCCCCTTGACGTAGTAGCCAAACCACTTCTGCTCGCGCGCGGCGAGCAGAGCGATGTCGGCGCCCTTGTTCTGGCCGCGCATGTGGCCGTAGTCCATGAAGAACAGCGAAACCGGCGCGTCGGGGTACTGGCTCTTGGTCCGGTTGTAGAAACGGATCGCCTCGTCGGCGGGGAAGAGGTCGTCGGTCCAGCCGTTGGAGATCAGGAGCGGCGCCGGCGCCTCGGAGTGGTCGACGTAATAGGAGGAGTGGTGCTGCTTGATCTCGTCGAGGATCTCACCCACCTGCGGGTCACTGTCGTAGGGCTCGCCGGCGTTCAGTCTGGTGTTCCAGGCAGTGATGTCGGCGTCGGGGTTGGTCCCCGTGGGTGCACAGATTCCGCTGATGAAGCAGCCGACCAGGTAGAGCCCTCCGACGAACGACTGCTTGTAGATCCCCAGGCGACCTCTGTAGGAAGCGTCGCTGACGTAGTCGAGGGTGCTGCCGTTCGGAGTCAGCGAGTAGGAGAGGTCGGTCCAGGGGACCTCCGGCGCCGCGGCGGCCAGTGACATCGCCGTCCCGTTGGGGCTCTCCCAGGGGACGAGGCTTCCGTCGGGCATCATCTGGCGGTCCTTGAGAGCCGCCAGGGCCATCGACATCCCGCCACCGTAGGAGCCGCCGATTGCGCCGATCTTGGTCGGGGAGACGAGGCCCTCGTCGACCAGCTTGCCGGCGAAGTCCTGGGCGTCGCGGACCTCGTAGCGGTCGTCCATCAGCCGGATGTAGCCGTCCGCGCAGTTGGTCGGGTCGGCGGCGACCGAGGCCGCGTTGCCGCAAGACTCGTTGAAGCCACGGTCGGTCATGCTGAAGGTGGCGTAGCCGCGGCTGAGCCAGCGGTTCATCGCGTTCAGGTCGAGCTTCGAGCCGCCGTAGCCGTGGAACATCATCACCAGGGGGTAGTTGCCGTCCGATCCGGAGGCGGGTGCGGGCGGGAAGGCGACGTTGACGTCGATCGGGACGTTGTCAAAGGCCTTGCTGGTGCTGCGGGGGGCGGTGCTGCCGCAGAAGCGGACCCCGCCCGTCTGCACGCTGCAGCTGACGTCGCCGCCAAAGACGCTGGTGATCGCGGCGTTGGCGGCCGGGGCGAAGATCAGCCCGGCGAAGACGACCGAAATTGCAATGAGCTTGCGCATCTGCCCTCCGTGTGGTGAGCGGGTCGCCCCTGTGGACCCTGCCTGTCTCTCCTCTCCTGCCGGATGGACAATAGCGCCGGCGCGCGGCTCAGGAGTTGCGCATCAACCTGCCGCGACGCGAGGTCGGCTTCCGGGGCGAGAGCTGAGGGGCGCCCGAGTTCCGGGGGGACGATTCGAACGCCCGCTGCCTGGACCAAAACCAGGTGTGCTACCGACTACACCACCCCGGACCGCGCTCCGACCTTAGCGCCGCCGCCCCCACGTCATAGAGTCGCCGCGTGGAGCGGCCCCACAACTCGCGAGAGCGCGACCTCTCACGACTCGATCTCGCCGGGGTGATCTACGGGATCATCCTGGCGACCGCGCTGATCGGCGCCTTCAGCGAGCAGCCGAAGGTCGGGCCGGTGGCGACCTTCATCGCGGTGATGGGTAGCGCGGTGATCTTCTGGCTCGCCCACGGATACGCGCACATCCTCGCCGCCGGGGTGGTCGACCGAGAGCCGATCACCCGCCGGGCGGTCGGCGAGGCGCTGCTCCGCCAGCTGCCCTTGGTGCTCGGGGCGCTGCCGCCGGCCCTGGTGCTGCTGACTGAGCCCCTGGGGCTGCTCTCCGAGGACAACACGGAGACGCTTGCGCTGTTCGTCGGAGTTGCGCTGCTGGCCGCCTTCGGGCTGATCGCCGCCCGCCGCCGCCAGGCGGGACTCTTGGGGACGATCGTCCTCACCGCAACCAGCGCCGGGCTCGGCCTGGTCATGGTCGGGCTGAAGGCCGCGGTGCACTGAGGTCGGCGGGCGCGACGTGGCGAAGTTTCGCCCCTTCTAGCCCCTGTCGCCGGTCCGGTCTACGATTTGCAGGTGAGCAAGGGCCCTACCGTCCTCGTCATGGCCGCCGGCGAGGGAACGCGGATGCGTTCCTCGCTGCCCAAGGTCCTGCATCCGATCTGCGGCCGGCCGCTCCTCTCCTGGCCGGTCACGGCCGCGCGGGAGGCCGGGGCCGCGCGGGTCGCGGTGATCGTCTCTCCAGGCCTCGACATCTCCGCGGCCGTGCCGGAGGGCACCGAAATGGTCATCCAGGAGAAGGCCGACGGGACCGGCGGCGCCGTCCGGGTCGCGGCGGAGCTGATCGGCTCCTCGGAGACCGTGGTGGTGCTCTCGGGCGATCATCCGCTGATCTCAGCCGAGATCGTCGCGGCGCTTCTCTCCGCCCACCAGGAGGCGGGCGCCGCCGCCACGGTGATGACGACCGTGCTCGAGGAGCCGGGCAGCTACGGTCGCATCGTCCGCGACGACCGCGGCGAGCTGGCGCGGATCGTCGAGGCGAAGGAGCCCGGCGACGCGAGCGCCGAGGAGCTGGCGATCAAAGAGATAAACACCGGCACCTACGCCTTCGCCGCCGCGCCGCTGGCCGAGGCGTTGGCGCGGATCGGCAACGACAACGCCCAGGGCGAGTACTACCTCGGCGACGTGCTGCCGCTGATCCGGGCCGATGGCCTGACCGTCGCCGCCCACCAGACCGCCGACCGAGGCGTCACCCTCGGCGTCAACAACCGGGTAGACCTTGCCGTGGCGGAGGCGGCGGCGCGGGAGCGGATCCTCGAGCGCCACATGCTCGCCGGGGTCACCATCGTCGATTCGTCCTCGACCTGGGTCGACGCGGACGTCGTGATCGGCGCCGACGTGAGGCTCGAGCCCGGCACCTTGTTGCGCGGCCGCACCGAGGTGGGGGAGGGGTCCGTGATCGGGCCGCACACGACCCTGATCGACGCCACGCTGGGGCGGCGGGTCGGCGCGCCGCACTCCTACCTGGTCGAGTGCGACGTCCTCGACGGCTGCACGATCGGGCCCTTCGCCCACCTGCGTCCCGGTACCCGGCTGCGCGACGGCGCCAAGGCGGGCTCCTTCGTCGAGATCAAGAACTCCGAGGTCGGTGAGAGATCGAAGGTGCCGCACCTCTCCTACGTCGGGGACGCGACGATCGGCGCGGATTCCAATCTTGGCGCCGGTGCGATCACCGCGAACTACGACGGATCGCGCAAGCACCGGACCGTGGTCGGCGACCACGTGCGGATAGGGGTCGACACGATGATGGTGGCGCCCGTTGACATCGGCGATCGCGCTTACACTGGCGCCGGCGCGGTGATCCGCTCCGACGTCCCCCCGGGATCGCTGGCGGTCTCGGCGGGCGCGCAGCGGAACATCGCCGACTATTCGGAGCGCAAGGCGCAGCCCAGCGAAGAGGAAGACGACTCTTGAGCACCATCCCCGAGGCGCGGCCGGCCACGGCCACCGCCATCCCGCACGACTACTCGAAGCGGATGATGGTCTTCGGCGGGCGTTGCTCTACCGACTTGGCCGCGAAGATCGCCGGCAAGCTCGACCTCGACGTCGGCCAGGTGACCTTGAAGACCTTCGAGGACGGCGAGGTCTACTGCCGCTACGAGGAGTCGATTCGCGGCGCCGACGTCTTCCTCGTCCAATCCACCTGCGCCAACCCGCACAACGGCATGACCCCCAACGACGCCCTGTTGGAGCTGATGATGATGGCCGACGCGGCCCAGGGCGCCTCGGCGCACCGGATCATCGCGGTGATGCCCTGGTACGGCTACGCCCGGCAGGACAAGAAGTCAGCCCCGCGGGAGCCGATCTCCGCCCGGGTCGTCGCCAAGTGCCTAGAGCAGGTCGGGGTGGATCGGGTGCTGACCATGGACCTCCACGCCGGGCAGGTCCAGGGCTTCTTCCACATCCCGGTGGACCACATGACCGCGATGCCGATGCTGACTCAGTGGTTCACCGACCAGGACCAGGGCAGGGAGGAGCTGGTGATCGTCTCCCCCGACGCCGGCCGGGTGAAATCGGCGCGTAACTTCGCCCGCAAGGTCGGCAGCCACTGGGCAGTGATGGAGAAGGAGCGCCCCGCCCAGCAGGTAGCCGAGATCGGCTACGTGGTCGGCGACGTGAAGGGGAAGACCGCGGTGCTGGTCGACGACATGATCGACACCGCCGGGACCCTCTGCGCGGCCGCGCAGACCGTCCTCGAAGAGGGGGAGGCGGCGCGGGTGATCGCCTGCGCCACCCACGGGGTCTTCTCGGGGCCCGCCTACGAGCGTCTCGCCGACTCTGAGATCGAGCGGATCGTCGTCACCGACACGATCCCCCTGCGGCCGGGGGCCCCGGAGAACATCACGGTGCTCTCCACGGCCGGCACCTTCGCCGACTCGATCAGGCGGATCTTCACCGACGACTCGGTCTCCGAGATCTTCGCCGGGGAGAACCAGCTCTTCTGAGGCTGGTCGGGCACAAGGGCGCCGACGGCGTCCGTCCCGGTAACACCCTGGAGAGCTTCGCCGCGGCGGTCGAGGCCGGGGTAGACATGATCGAGCTGGACGTCCTCTGGCTCCCCGACGGCCACCCGAGGCTGCCGGCCGCCGACCGCTCCCCGCTGGTGGTGGCCCATGACTGGCACGACGCCCGCAGTCGCCAGCCGCTCACCCTGGCCGAAGCGCTCGACGCCTTCACCCGGCCGCCGCTGGACCGGGTCGAGATCGATTGCGACGTGAAGCTGCCGGGCCGCGAAGAGGAGCTGGCGGCGGCGCTCGGGGAGCGCGAGCTGATCGGGCGGGCGATGGTCTCGACCATGGAGCTGAGCACCCTGGAGCGGCTGCGCGGCCTGGCCCCCGGGCTGAGGCGAGGCTGGACCTACCCCAAGGTCAGCCGCGACTGGAGCTCGAAGCGCTGGGCGGCGCCGCTCGTCCTTGCCGGGCTGGCGACGCTTCGCCGCCGCGCCCCTCGGCTGGCCGCAGCCGAGCTGCCGCGGATGGGGGTCGAGGCGATGTGGGTCTATCACCCGGTGATCACCCCGCGGCTCCTGAGCGCCACCCGTGCCGCGGAGGTCGAGCTGATCGCCTGGACCGTGGACGAGCTGAAGACGATGCGTCGCCTCGCCGAGATCGGCGTCGACGGCATCTGCAGCAACGACCCTCGGCTATTCGCCGAGCTGCGCTGAGCCCGCGCCGAAACCTCCGCTTCGGCGCCTAGAGTGAAACGCCGTGGAGAGCGCCGCGGCCCCCGCCAAGGAAGACCGGATGGCCCCGGGGACGGTGATGGCGCTGGTCGCGATGGGGCTGGGCGTATTGGTGATCGCCAACGACTTCACCGCGCTCAACGTCGCCCTGCCCTCGATTGAGCAAGACCTCGATACCGATGTCGGCACCACCCAGTGGGTGATCAACGCCTACGCGCTGACCTTCGGCATGGCGATCGTCACCGGGGGAAAGCTGGCCGACATGTTCGGCCGGCGCCGGGTCTTCTTCATCGGCTCGGTGATCTTCGCCGTCTTCTCGGTCGCCGGCGGCCTCGCCCCGAACACCGGTCTGCTGATCGCCGCCCGGGTCGGGATGGGGATCGGCGGGGCGCTGATGTGGCCGGCGATCCTCGGGATGACCTTCGCCGCCCTGCCGGAGTCCAAGGCGGGGCTCGCCGGTGGCCTGATCCTCGGTGCCGCCGGGGTCGGCAACGCGATGGGGCCATTGATCGGCGGCGCCCTCAGCGATCTCGCCACCTGGAGGTGGATCTTCTACCTCAACGTCCCGATCGCCGCCCTGGCGATGCTCGTCACCTATCTCAAGGTCCACCAGCCGCCGGTCGAGGTGCAGGAGCGGCGAATCGACTACGGCGGCATCGTCACCCTCTCGCTCGCCCTGGTCTTCCTGCTGGTCGGCATGGACCAGGCCGCGGATTGGGGCTGGGGCGACCCTAGGGTGATCGCGATGTTCGCCGCCGCGGTCCTGCTGGCGATCGGCTTCGCCCTCCTCGAACCGCGGATGAAGGCGGCGGCGTTGGTCCCCGGCGACATCATCCGCAACCGTCCATTCACCGCCGCCTGCATGGCGACCCTGCTGATGTCGGCGGTCTTCTTCACCACCGTCCTCTACGCGCCGCAGCTGATGCAGAAGATCCTCGGCTACTCGCCGCTGAAGTCGGGGGTCGGGATGCTGCCGATGCTCGCCGTCTTCGCGGTGACCTCTTTCGTCGCCGGGCCGCTCTACAACCGGATCGGCGGCAAGACCGTGGTCACCGCAGGGTCCGTTGGCCTGGTCATCGGACCGTTCCTTCTCTCGCGCTTCGGCGCCGACTCGGGCTACACCGCCCTGGTGACGGGGCTGATCATCACCGGCCTCGGGGTAGGCCTCTTCTACCCCTCGGTGACCACCG
This sequence comes from Solirubrobacterales bacterium, assembly GCA_038222365.1. Lineage (GTDB taxonomy): Bacteria > Actinomycetota > Thermoleophilia > Solirubrobacterales > 70-9 > JBBRHQ01. The sequence continues at coordinate 3,052 of JBBRHQ010000078.1, read as the reverse complement.
CCGCCGTCACCGCACTCGATCCCTCCCGCTCGAGCCTCGCGGGCGGCATCGTCTACATGTTCCAGATCGCCGGAGGCGCGGTCGGGCTCGGCCTGGCGACGACGATCTTCACCACGACCTCGCAGGGCCAGGTCGCCGATGACGCGCTGAAGCGGGGCCTTCACCTGACCGAGGGCCAGGCCGACGTGATCCACGGCTCGCTCGTCGGCACCGACACCGGTGTCCAGGTGATCCACCAGTTCCCCGGCGCGGCGACCAAGCTGCTCGACGTGGTCAGCGAGTCCTTCGTCTCAGGCGTCTCGACCGCCTTCGAGGTGATCTCGGCTATCGCCGTCGGCGGGCTGATCGTCTCGCTGCTCTTCGTCGGTGGCTCGCTGCTGGGGGCCTCGCGAGAGTGATCTGAGTCACCTATGCGGTGACTCATTGAAGTCTCGGCAGCGGCGTCCGGTTAGATCGTGCCCGGCTCCGGGGCGCCCTTGCGGCGGCGCACCGCTGACTCGAGCTCGGCGGCGGTGAAGCCGCCGACCGCCTCGCCCTCGGTCGCGTAGCGGTAGAGCGCCACGCCGAAGATCCCGGTGAGGGCGCGGGAGACGAGCGCGGCGATCGCGATCACGATCGCCCCGACAACCAGCAGCAGGGCGCCGACGTAGCTGCTCTGCGACCAGACCGCGAGACCGGCGAGGACGAGGATCGCGCCGGGCAGCACGCCGAGCAGGAGGACGGCCCCGCCGATCGCGACGTTGCCGGTGATCTGCTGGCCCCAGCGCGCCCGGAAGAGGCCGGCGGCGCGCTTCAACGTCTCGAAGGGCCCGGTTCCCTCCAGCGCGATCACCGGGACCGCGAGGAAGGTGATCAGCGACCAGCCGATGTCGAGCAGTCGGCCGAGGATCTGACCGAATATCCCGCCCTCGCTCTCCAGCGCGCTGAGCACCAGGCCGACCACGGTCGAGACCGCGGCCCAACCGGCGATCTGGCTGAAGCGGGCGCGCGCCACGGCAAGGCCGTCACCGACCGTCGCCTCCTGCCCGCGGAAGATCATGTCGGCCGCGGCGGCCAGGCCGACGCTGAAGTAGAAGCCGACCAGCACCAGCAGGTAGAAGCCGATCACCGCCAGCGGCGCCCCCGCCGCGGCCTTCTCGTCGCTGATCAGGTAGATGCCGGGGCCGAGGACGATCGCGGCGCAGAGGATCGTCGCCACCGCGCCGTAGAGGGGGAAGCGGATCAGCGCCGGGTTCTCGCGCAGCAGCGCCCAGCTCTTCTTGGTCAGCTCCCAGCCCTTGCGGATGCGGCTCATGGAGGCTCTATCGGCACCGGCGGGGCGCGGTTGAGTCGCGGCCGGATCATCCCTGGGCGGCGATCCCCGGCGTCCTGACCACACCGCGGCTCTCGAAGTACTCCCATTCCTGCTCGCCCAGCTCGGTCGCGGGGGGATCGGCGTAGACCCACTCGCGCATGATCCGGTACCAGTTTCGCCTCGCCCGCAGCTGCCCGAGGACGGCGACGACGCCGATCTCCATGCGACGGCCCATCAGCTCCTCAGCCGGCAGCGACTCGCGCCTCATCAGGTCGAAGTACTCCGAGCGCGGATCGTGGGTGGACTCGATGATCCCCATCACCCGGGCGGCGTCGATCTCGATCTCGGCGTCCTCCATGTACCAGCCACCGACCGCCTTGACGTGCTCCATCAGCCGCTCGGCGTCGAGCTTAGAGGGGCTCTTGACGAAGCCAAGGTCGTGCAGCGAGGAGCGCAGCTCCTCGGGATCGTCGCGGACGATCGCGTCGATCGCGCGCTGCTCGAGGGTGATCTGCTCGAGATCGAGCCGCTTGGTCATGCCGAAGTCCAGGAAGGCGACCCGGCCGTCGCCCATCAGGATGAAGTTGCCGGGGTGGGGGTCGGCGTTGAAGTGCTGGAGGTGATAGATCGAGCCGAAGCTGCCGCGGAAGACGATCTCCCCGAAACGGCTCCGCTCCTCGTCGGGGAGCTGCTTGACCTGCTCGAACTGCATTCCCTCGACGTACTCGGTGACCAGCACCCGGCGCCGCGAGAGCCGGGTGAGGACGTCGGGGACGTAGATGAACGGGTGGTCGCGGTAGGCGCGCGAGAAGGAGCGCTGGTTCTGCGCCTCGTACTCGTAGTCGAGCTCCTCGAGCACGCGCTCGCGGATCTCCTGGGCGATCGCCTTGGCGTCGAGGCCGGGGGCCAGCGCCCGGGCCAGCCGCACCAGGGTGCCGGCGTTTCGCAGATCGGCGTCGAGGACCTCGGCGATCCCCGGATACTGGATCTTCACCGCGACCCGGCGTCCGTCGAGCAGCTCGGCCCGGTGCACCTGCCCGATCGACGCCGCGGCGAAGGCCTCTCGCTCGAACTCGGCGAACATCTCCTCCAGCGGCTCGCCGTCGTACTCCTCTTCCAGGACCTTGACGACCTTCTCCCAGGGCATCGCGGCAGCGTCGGTCCGCAGCTTCGAGAGCTGCTCCTGGTAGATCTCGCGGTATTCGTCCGGGATGAACTCGGTGTCGATGAAGGAGGCGAACTGGCCGAGCTTCATCGCCGCCCCCTTCATCTGGCCCAGCGCGGCGACCATCTTGATCGCCGTCTCCGTGTGGCGCTGCTCGAGCCTCTGGCGCCCGGATTGCTCCGAGCGCGCCACGTTCGCCGCCTTGGTCCCGGCATAGCGGGCCCCCTGGGTGCCGAGCACCGAACCGAGCTTCGCCGAACGCCGCACCCGGCCCTTGGGGAGTTTCGACTCGTCGGGCATGAAGAAGAGAGTAGGCATCGGGCCACCGGGCATCGGAGAACAGCCCTGATGCCCTGATGCCCGATGCCCGAGCCCGCTGTTCCCTCTATCCTGTCGCTCGCTCATGGCCTCCGATCGCGCCACCCTTCAAGCCGCTCCGCGAACCGCCTTCGGCTCGTGCACCAGCCGCCGCATGCGCCGCGAGGGACTCGTCCCCGGCGTCGTCTACAGCGGCGGCGCGGAGGCGCGCCCCTTCCAGGTGCCAGAGCGCGCGGCACAGCAGGTGATCTCCGAGGGCCATGCCCTGTTCGACC